>JAFLCP010000091.1 GCA_017303505.1 Planctomycetota bacterium
AGGCCGCGCGCGTCAAGGCCATCCATGCCGCCTGCCGCGCGGCCGGCATCGACGACGACGAGCGCCACCGCCTGCAGAGGCAGATCACCCCAAAGTTCCACACAATAATGAAGTGCTCGACCTGGAAGTTGGTACCGGACTTATCGGCTTGTTTGGAAAACAAACCGATCATCCAGCTCGACTATTAGTGCGATACTCGTCTGAATCTCACGCAACAGTGACCCGCATCAACGAATTGTTGACAGCCCTAGAGCTGAAACAAGCCGATGCCCAATATCCTCGTAAAGATGATATCTTGCCGGTTTCCGTCCAATCTCTGTTGGTGCCCTATCTGCGCAATGCCCGACTCTCCGAAGAATCGACCGATGAAGAAGTTACGCGTCTGCGTGAGCAAATACGAGCCACTGCCCGCGAACGTCTCAAATCGTGCAATCTCGGTTGCTTGGATGGCAAGACAGCTGCAGAGGTTGCTGGATCACCTCAATACCATATCAAACTTCTCGGCCTGCTCCTTACTTTGCTCGCTTATGAAGATGGGACATTCAGCCAAAGCGATTTCGATCAGCTCGCAGCCGAATTGCAGATCTCTCCGCTTCCGCATATCGTCCCTAGCGAAACGCTGAGCAACATTTCACCAGCGGATTTGTATTTCATTGACGTGGAAAAAGTTCCAGCGAACGCCGTGCTACCGTTCGCATCGTATTTATTCGAAATGAAACTCTATTCGCGTTTCCCCGCCTTGATCCAACGCTTGCAACAGCCGGATGTTCCGAACGATCCTCCAGGCTTTGCCACGGAACTGCTGCTGATGCTCAAGTTTTCATCCGCAGCGACGTTTACCGAACGCATTGAGTCGATTGAGAAACTAATCGAGCTCTACGCGGCAGCGAAGAAACCTGTCGGCCAATTGGTCATGACGGCCGTCAATACACTTCTTTCTGCAGGCAAGACGGTCGAAGGCCAAGCCATGTTCAGCAAGTACTTCAGAAAGTACCCTGAAGATCCAGTCATGTTGGCATTTGTGCAACAACTGATGGCACATAACCCTCAGCAACAACCGATTTCGCCGACACTACCTATTGGCCCTGGTGCCGCAGATTCCGGCAGCGGAATTTGGACGCCAGGTCAGGCTGCCGAACCTTCTGCCCCAGCCAGTTCTGGTGGCAGCAAGCTCTGGTTGCCCGGAATGGACTAAGCGAATCAACTTCGCCAACTCTAAAAGAGCGTTCACGCTACGAGTAACTTGGAAATGAGTCATTTATTTGACGAACAAGACCTGCATTACATGCGTCGAGCGCTCTCTTTGGCAGCTACGGCCCGGGGTTGTGTCGAACCGAACCCACTTGTTGGTTGCGTCATTGTTCGCAACCAACAAGTTATCTGCGAAGGCTTTCATCGATATTACGGCGGCCCTCATGCCGAAGCGGATGCTTTGGCGGGGCGTCCTATAGACGATGTGCGTGGCTCAACGATCTATGTCACGCTGGAACCCTGTTCCCATTTCGGAAAAACCCCCCCCTGTGCTGAACTGCTAGCCAAATATCAACCGGCTCGGGTTGTCATTGCGATGGAAGATCCATTCGCGCAAGTTTCTGGTCGAGGCGTACAGTATCTCGAATCCCAGAACATTCAGGTGCATGTCGGAGTCTGTGAGACAGAAGCCCGTTATCTGAATCGAGCTTACCTCCAACTGCAGACCCACAAACGCCCCTGGGTTCATGGCAAATGGGCAATGACGGCGGATGGCAAAATTGCGACGCGAACGGGTGAGAGTTTTTGGATCTCTGGGGATGAAAGCCGACGCTTAGTCCATCAACGCCGAGCTCAAGTGGATGCCATCCTTGTTGGCTCGGGAACGGCCCTTCACGATAACCCTATGCTCAACCCTCGTGAAGGTGGACCAAGAATTCCACTGAGAATTGTTTTCGATAGCCAAGCTCGAACACGCATTGAAAGTAATTTGGTTCGCACGGCACATCAGTATCCAACTTTGTTATGGGTTGGTCCTAATGCGTCGCGACAACAAGTGGAGCTCTTGCGCGATCACGGCTGCGAAGTAGTTGTCTCCCACCTCCCAACCACAGCAACTCGGCTCGAAGCCCTCCTGTTTGAATTGGGCCGCCGACGTTGTACGAACGTGTGGTGCGAAGGAGGAAGCGGCCTGCTGGGTGCGCTGCTAGACTTAGAACTACTCGACGAAATCGATGTTTTTATTGCCCCCAAGTTGTTTGGTGGCCAAGATGCACTGACACCGATTGGCGGCTTAGGAATTAAGCACGCGGATGCGGCTATCACGCTTCATCATTGGAATGTGAACCGCTCTGGAAATGACATTCATTTGAACGGAACCGTGCAATATCCCAGCTAATTTGCAGCGGCATGGTCATGCTGACCTAGGCTGATTCAAACGAGACCGCCTGAAAGCATCAAAGCAAAGAGCCGTTCGCAAATCAAACGCTTTGCGAACGGCTCACAGTTGGTGCACTCAACATGCTGCTATGCAGTGCAGCACGGGTCTAGCTTAGTTGGCCTATCGTAAATGACCTACCAATTGTTGGCCGAATTTGCGTGGTTCGGGATGATGAGTAATCTGAATGGAAATCTCCATTTCAGTTGCCCAACGACCTTGCGAATCACCAATAACGATCCAGTGTGGAATCACGCATACCGACTGATGTACTAGCTCGTATCCACCTTCGGATTGGCTTACTGTTTCGATCGGGAAGGCCCAAATATTGGTTGGTGCTCCGAATAACAACTGAACATCCAATGATAACCACTGATCGATAAGCCCCAATTGCGTTTTGTCCGAAAGGTTCAGGGATGAACCTAATTGTCCTAGACGCTGACCGTCGCTGCCATAAAAGAATCGGTCATCCGCACCGGAAGGCATACCCGCAAAATTCCATTCTGACGCAAAATGGAATGGACGTCCCGCAGGTAGACCATCGATTTGGTAAGCAACTTTCAACGTCGAACTGCCTGCTTCGAAAGTTAGAGCCTTGCTTACGGTTAACGGCACGCCCCAGGCATTGCCATCGCGTTGCATGAAGACTTGGACTTTGCCGGCGCCGCGACGAAGTTTCGCTTGATATTCGCCTTCCACAAAATCGCCACGTTCTTGAGCGTGGCCGGCGATCAACGCTTCTAAGGTTACCGATTCGTCGAAGAAATGATCTTGCAAGCTCTTGCGGGTATATTTGTCGTATTGCAATCGTTGATCTAGCCCTTCTTGCTTGAAGACGACTCGATCATGGATGCTGGCTACTTTTTCGTTGCTTTGCGAAGCCCCCTTCAGCACTTTGCGATGGTAACTTTCAGGTCGACGACGAATGTTTGCCAATAGGTTATGGCCTAAAGATCGCACATCTAATTCGTACAACATACCACCTTGCGATGGAGCGACCCAACCGATCAATTGACTATTCGCCAAACGTACTTCAGGTTGGAAATCTAAATTGAAGTCGCGACTTTGACCGTCGATGTATTCTGAGTTCTGCCCAGTAATGGCATCCAACAAATTGTCGGCTTCGATCAATTCCTTAAACACTGCGTTGCGCAAGTGGGGGAGATAGATTCCACCAAAAGCACCGTGCCAATAAGTGCAATTGCATTGGCCACGGTAGAGATGATCTTCGGCAATTTCCAATAGATCATGCCCAGCAAACTCTTGGCGAGCCTTCTCAAGCCGTTCGCTAACATTGAGCATACGGCAATACATTTCGTTCGCTTCGGTGTATTTCACTTTGAAATTACGCCACGAACCACCGCGTACAAATCGTCGAAGCTTGTCCCAGATGGGCTCATGCTCAATAGCATGAACAGATTCTTCGAAGACTTCTTGTTGAACGACGGGCAAAGCCCACTCGGTCATTTCGCGATAACTGCAATCGGGCAAATAAACTTTGCCCACAGGAGGGCTCTGCTCAACCACATCTGTGAGTCGGGCTGTTTGCAACCAATGGCGATTATCATTGAGCGCGTTCAAGAAATCACGCAGCCAACCACGTTCGTAAACGTGGACTTTGGTATCGGGCCATGTTCCAAATTTCTCGCCGTCGTCACCAAAAATTAGGACCGCGCCAGGTGTTTGCTGCGCGGTTTGGCGAGCAAACTCGATCATGTCGGCAACCGGTGCAAACGGAATCAAGTACCGCAGTTTTTCGCTACCTGGGAACACTTTGAGTAGGCGGCCATCATCTTCGGTCGCATAATAACCGAACAATTCTTCTTGCGAACAGCCCGCGGCTTTGAAATGGAAGTCATCCAATACGGTGTAGTGCATTCCCGCATCGGCCAAGTCGCTGGTCAAGCTACTTTCCCACACACGTTCGGGAACCCACATACCGCGTACACTGGTCTCGAAACGTTCTTCGAGCCATTCGGTATAGCGTTTGATTTGCCCGATACGATCTCGGCTCGGGAGCATGGTCAAAATGGATTCATAAAATGGACCGCCGACAATCTCGATGCGTCCACCTGCCACCAGGGACTTGAGGCGGCTCATATAGTCAGGTTTGCGTTCATGAAGCCATAACATCAATGGCCCAGAAGTATGCAAAGATATACGGAGGTTTTCGTAGGGCTCAAAGACATCCAAAAAGGGGAGATAACTATCTTGGTAGGCTTGTTCAAAAACACCATCGAAATTTCCAATCGGTTGGTGATTGTGCAATACCAAACAAAGATGGATAGGCGAAGTCATAGCACTCTCATGAATCTAGATGGAACCCGCGCACGGACAAACCGTTAAAGATGGGCATACTTACCCTTTCTGTATCGTCGGCGGGCCGACCGTCACTATAGCGTTATTTTGCCTCTCCACTCCAATCCGAATGATTATTTTCAGGCGAAGCGTTAAACTCGCGCCGATCGAATCGATAGAACTGTTGGAGATTATGCAGACGGAATAAGTTAACGGTGGCGAGTGTTCAGTTTTCAGTGTTCAGTTTTCAGTGTTCAGCAGGAAGTAACTGTATCCGCTTGCACATCCCTCGCCTCTTACCCAAACCTCCAGATTTACCTGCCGGCAGAAAACAGAAAACAGAAAACAGAAAACAGAAAACTGAAAACTGAAAACTGAACACTGAACACTATCCCTCATTCCACTGTCGCGAAATAGAGTCGCAGTGTTCTGGCAGCTTCTTCTGGGAGAATGGCATTGATTTGGCTGCCTGAGGCCCATTCGAAACCCGCTAATTTTCCAAGACGCGGGAAGAGATCAATTCGCCAGTGGAAGTGTTTCCCCTCCTCGTTTGAAAAAGGAGAGGTGTGGATCACATAGTTGTAACTTGCGTTTGAGAGAGCGCTTTCCAACGCCTTGATCGTTTGCAATAGGTAACCAGCTAGTTCCGATTCCACCTCATCGATCGCCGTTTCAAAAGTTGCCTGGTGTTGACGAGGGAAAATCGACACGAAGTAAGGGGAGCGACTCGCGTAAGGGCAAATGGCGACAAAATGCTCGGATTCCCAAACCAACCGCGAACCATCACGCAACTCCCTTTGAACCATATCGCAAACGGGACAGGCATGATAGTGGTTTTCAAACTCGGTCCAACGTTGTCGCAAGCGTTGAATTTCGGTTGGTAAAAAACTGGTAACCATCAATTGACTATGGAGATGTGATAGCGTTGCCCCTGCTGCGGCTCCAGAATTTTTGAACACAACTCCATACTGAAAGATTTTGAGGCTTCGCCAGTATCTCAACCGAGCTGCGTACGAATGCAGAATTAGCTGCACATGGTCTGCGGGCAATTCGGTAAGGCTCGTTTTATGTTCTCCGCATTCTACAAAGACCTCATGTGCCCCATGAAAATTCCCCGAGCAAAACAAATCTTTGGACTGCGCAACATCGCTGGGCGCAGGCCCGGGAGAATAATTGAGTGTGTGTCTGTGGGGATACTTCAAAGGCTCTGAGTTAGGAGCGTTGAGAAGATCCGTAGGTGCGTCAGCTGAATCGAGAGTTGCAGTTAGATGCGAAAGTTCAGTCATCAGCCCTGAGTCGACCAGATCATCGGGTAATGGTTTGAGGGCTGGGTATTTATTCGGTACAACGCGAACCTTCCAACTTGGCGTCGAGATGGAACTAAGCCGCCGACGATCTGCGTTGGAATTTTTGGTCGAGGCGTTTTCGGAGGAACGAACTTTACGCTTGGGTTCTTCCGCAGGAGTCTTTTTTGCATCCAAAGTGGGGAGCATGAGCACTGGGACGGGAGTCTCTGATTCGTTTCCAGTACAAAATGGACAGTCGGCACTTGAGAGCGAGGATTCTGCGCACTCAGAAAATTCGTGGGGACGATGGGACCGTTGGGGTGCAAAAATCACCCAGCGATCACTGAACCAATCGTAACGAAACTCGCTCATGGGATTTCTTTTAAGTGCGCTGTTGTCGATCGGAAATGGCTTGCGAGTAAACGGATTCGTATTCGCGAGCACTTCTCAACCAAGACCAATCTTGTTGCATCCCTGTTTCCACAATTTGTTTCCATGTATCAGGTTGATGGCGAAACACCTCACAAGCCTGATGTAAGCAATGCTCTAACGCTTCGACCGAATAATGATGAAAAACAAAACCGGTAGCGGAACGAGCAGCAAGATTTTCAGCTGAAGCATGCGTAACCGTATCGACCAAACCGCCGACGGCATGGACGACGGGTGGCGTTCCATACTTCAATGAGTAGAGTTGGTTCAGTCCACACGGTTCGAATCGACTGGGCATCAAGAAAATATCTGACGCTGCTTCGATGCGATGCGCTAGGCGATCCGAGAACTCGAGGCGAAGTGCGAGACGATGTCCGGCCTGAGATGCGAGATAGCCGAGAGATTCATGGTATCGCGCATCCCCTGTGCCTAAGATGACCCATTGAGCTGGATAGTGATGTACCCATTTATGCATCAAGGGAATAACCAAATCCCAACCTTTTTGATCGGCCAATCTTCCGACTAAACCGATAAGCGGCAGGTGAGGTTCAAACGGAATGCCAAGCTCGTCGCTCAATTGTCGTCGGCACTCTGCTTTTCCATCGCGCCATGAGTGAACATCATAAGTTTTGGGGAGATGGGGATCTTTGGCTGGATCCCAAATGTGATAGTCGACACCGTTGACGATCCCGGTCAAGCGGTCGGCACGTTCTCGCAACACACCGTCCAAACCAAATCCATTTTCAGCGGTCTGTATTTCTTTTGCGTACGTATGACTTACGGTGGTGAGTCTATCGGCGAAGACGAGTCCCGTCTTCATCAGATTCAGATCACCGTAGTATTCCATTTGACGGTAGTTGAAATATTTCCAATCCATTCCGGTCCAATGATAGTCGCTGGAATGAAATCGACCTTGGTAGGCAAGATTATGAATCGTGATAACGGTTGCCGCGCGTTGATACCAGCGATGACCGCCGTGTTGTGTAGCCACATAAGCCGGAATCAAGGCCGTGGGCCAGTCATGGACATGAGCGATATCGACGTCGATTCCAAGGCACTCGACCGCTTGGGCCGCTGCCGCGCAGAAAAAACTAAAGCGTTCGCAATTGTCGCGATAGTCGCCGCTGATCTCGTTATAAATACCTTGGCGGTCGAAGTAGTGCGGTTGATCCACAAAATAGAATTCAACCGATGAATTAGGGACCTCAGCTTTTAGCAAGCGAGCTGCCACGGCTCGACCAGACACTTGAACCGCAAAACCAATATCGGTCGGACGAATATCAATGCCTGCTTTGTAGATATGCCGGTAAGCGGGCATCACCACAATACAACGATGCCCGCGCGCGGCGAGCTCCAACGGAAGTGCGCCACTCACATCGGCCAGCCCTCCGGTTTTTGCGAAGGGTACAGCCTCGCTGGTAAACATCACGATGTTCAATGCTCGTATCCCAATCTGCGAGTTCGATATTCATCCGCCACGACTCATCGAATTGTCGGTTGCCCACAGCACTGTTGTCGAGTGTCGAAATTCTCGTGAGCACTTCGAGTCTTGGACCTACAGTACGGGCACCCCGCAGTATACCGCGCCCCGAGTAAGAAAATCAGCACGCCCTGCGGAATATACAGGAGAATCGTACCAAAGGGTCGGTTTGTCGCGATTAATGAGAGTCTTCAGTAATGCGGAACAACATCGACTGACATGTCAACACCACTTACCCATCGTGAGCGAAAGTTTGCAGACGATTTTCGAAAAAAAACATTGCCTCTTACCCTACGAAGTCGCAGTCCCATCATTGACACCACAAGCTATTGTGGACCACATTCAATAGGTTGGTATTGGAGTTATCGATTGATGGCAGCTATAATGACTTGAAGTGCTGCGGCAACTTTGTCGATGACACGCATTGCAAAGATTCGATAGACTTTGTGGTGTGGAAGGTTTTGAATCTGTGATTATGGCTGAGGTATAAGAGCGTGCTTTCTGTTCGCCCCAAAGTTGCCGAACTTGCATTCCAGGTGTTTGGCCGATCGTTACACCCGGAGCTCTTTGTTACCTTTCAGTCTCGCGATATCAGTCGAGGTGATTATCGAGTCAAGATCGACCTTACCAGTGCGGGCCATGTATTGACCTGGACTCACCAGGGGATCATCCTGACAGAAGTGGCCGCTTCGGCTCACCACCCACTACCACAGAAACGTCGCTTGATTTCCCAACGCCTGCACGGTAAACGGAGCGACAATATTGAGTACCGTTCGCTTGTGCGCTACTCGTATGATTTCGAGCTTGACACCGTTTCGCCCGACGTCTTTTGGATGCTGCAAGAGAAACTGACTGTCGAACCAGGGAATTACGACTTGATCCAGCGTTTTGATTCCAGCGGTCGAATCGCCCTGGGTGCCTTGAGCTTTATTCATCTGGATGTCCGAAACAAGACATTTTGTATGCAAGCCATGCACACTTTTCCGGATGATCATGCCATCGTTCGCACCAACTGCTCGTTCGCATTGATCTGAAGGCTTATTCCTCTTTCCACTGACGTAACGGTTGTTACGATCGCGCAGCCGCGCGGTGGCCTTCACCTTCTAAACTGCGCCGGTACGGCAAACTTTGCGTGCAAGTTAATCTGTAATGCCTACCGATAGATGCTCTTAGGTCAGCAAGGAAGCAAAGCAGACCCAACCGCTTTGGTTGAGATATAGCAGGAGCAAGGATCGCGCATCACAGATTTCCTCCTGAAGGGCACTAGCGTGTCGCAACAATTTCCAGGTCACTTGCGTTTACACAAGGAAGATCAATCCGAAGCTTCGTCTAAAGCTCCATCCAATTCGACGGATTTGATCGATCAGGTATTACACGCTTTTAGCCAAGCCACGGGATGGGCCGCAGTGGCGACTGCGGAAACCAAACACCCCCGCACCCGAACTCGACCACCTGAATACGATCCCAACAGCCGAAAATGGACCGTGGTTAGTGCATTGCCCATGGATGGCATGCTCGATGCTATGGAAATGAACTCCATGCCGGCTGTTTCGGAAACCGCCGCACAAGAATTGCTCGATGGCATCGCTACCCTCATACGCCGAATTGACGAAACAGAACGTGTTGTGTGGCGCCAAGAAGCCGAACTAGCGTCCAACATTGGGCTCTCCATGAAAGTGGATGACCAAGAAGAACTTGCCAGCAAAATTGACGACTTACTGTCACACACAGCGTCTGCCCTGGGCTGCGATGCCGCTGCAATCTATTTGCTAGACGATGCGACCAGCGTTCTGAAAATGCGAGGTTGTATCGGGTTACCCAAATCGCGCTTAGCTGCACCACCTCGCCCACTCCGCGGTTCGCTCGGAGACCTCGAAGCTTTGTTGGGCAACGCCGTTCTTGTTGAAGACATCGGCGCGATGCCACAATGGCAATCTCCAGAAGAATTTGGTAGCGCCATGGTTATCCCCATCGGTAGCCTGCAAATGCCACAGGGAACATTATGGCTCTGGAGCGAACGCCGCAAAACATTTAATTCCAACGAAGTCGAAATCGGTAAGCGTGCCGCCGGCGAACTGATGTCGATTTTGGAACGCCGCATTCTATGCAAAGAAGTTTCCGAAGCTCGACAAGTCACTCGCGCTGTAGATGAAATCGCTACGCGTCAAGCCTCGCGCTTGCCCGACGAACAACCTCTCGATCGACGTATCGACCTAGCGGGTATGACAGATGCGGGCGATAAAGTGGCAACCCAATTCCATACGTGGACATTGCGGCCCGACCAACAAATCCTAGCGTGCATCGGCGGAGCCAAAGCAACTGGACTTGATGGCTGCATGGTAGCGACAACGCTTCAAACAACCACTGAAGTATTGTGGCATCAATCACTCACAGCCACTCAATTAATGCGACAAGCCAATGACCATTTATGGAAATTGGGTGAAGGAGATTGGCGGAGCACGATGTCCCTCGTCGAGATCGATCCGGCAACGGGACAAGGTTGTTTGTGTACGGCAGGACGCGGCTCATCTTTCTTGATCACAACCAATGGCTTCCGCCCGCTGGCCACTTCAGGCCCGCTGCTAGCCACCCAACCCGACGCGGTGTTTTCTGTTGAACGCTTTACTCTCGAACCGCGCGATGTGTTGCTAATGTTTTCGCCGCTACCCGCCAAGATCATTCAACATTCCGCACACGAATTCAACGAACTGCTTAGAACGGCCCATGGCTTATTAGGCAAACCCGCCAAAGAAGTGATCGATCAGTTAGCGAAACGCTGGCTAGAACTTGGTCTTCCCTACGATGTGGAGAAGTCCATGTTGTGGATCACGCGGAGCAACCCCTCCGCCAAAAGAAAACCACGACCTCTAGCACAAACACTTTCGTCCAGCGGCGATTCAAAACCGCGCGGCACTCGAAAGAGTCGCTAAGGCTTGGTCGGGGATTCGCTCACGCAAATCAAAGCTCTGCTCAGGTTGACGCCAATAAACTAAATCGTCGTCACCGAGCTTCCAACACAGATACATGGTGCGGTTGGCAAAGGTGGTGGGGAACTCGACTTCCCCTTCATCGGAGCTGACCCAGCGTAGACCGAGTTGAGTTAATTCGTTGCGGTATGCGTCCAATTGACGTTCATCGGCTTCAAGATCGTTGCGACTTTCGGCGAGTTCATCATCGTAAAGTCGCCCCACTTTTTTGGGTCCACCCGAACGCACACGACTTAGATCATGTCGTCGTTGCTGCAATTGACGTTCGAGGTCCTTAGCATCGCTGACGATAGAACGCACCAAAGGGAGCATGGCACGCGCTTGGCGATACGTGACAGTAACCTGAGTCAAAGGTTCGGTTTTACCCATGAGAGCTATCTCGCTGATGATTGGTCGCTCAACCTTCCGCTACCTTTAAGTTTTCCTTGCGAGCCGTACGGGCACAACCTCAAATCGTCGTGGTCGGCCTAAGAATTTTTGTCGGCGATGCCTATTAAATTCAATCCCTATAAGTTCCCAAACTCATCTCGATTCGGCATAGTTTCCATGAAACGTGAACATTCGTCCCCTAGATACGCTTAGTGATGCCAGCAACCCGAGGTCTTCGCCAGCCCCAGCCCACCCCTCTTATGAAGGGATCCAGTAGCAAAACCGCTCTAATCGTTACACTCAACGCTTATACAGTGGGCGATTCTTTTGGGGTAAACCCAATCGGGTCAAATTCTCCCCTCAACACGTTGGATTAAATCTGTTATCTTTATCCCTTCGATTTCTGTTCAGGATTCCGTGGAGAGGCTGTAGATCTATGTTATTGGCAGACATTGCCCAGTACTTTTTTGGATTCACGATCTTTTTGGTCAGCGTCTTCATGATCCTGTTGATTTTGGTTCAACGCGGTCGTGGCGGTGGATTGGTTGGTGCGTTGGGTGGACCGGGGGGCCAAAGTGCTTTCGGTACCAAAGCAGGTGACTTGTTCACTCGAATCACGATTGTTACGGCTGCAATCTGGATCGTTTTGTTGGCCGCAGCTGCCTACACCTTGAAGGAAAAAGATTTGCCAGAAACAGGTGTGGTTGGCGATGTGGGCCCGACGCTCTCCGATCCTAAAGAAGATAAGAAGGATACTGGAGCAGGCGCTGGCGCATCCGCAGATCCAGCTACACCTCCAGCGACTTCAGGAGCCGCTGGCACGGCAGCACCTGCAACAACACCTCCCGCAGCTACTGAAACTGCCACACCTCCAGCAACCTCAACGCCAGCAGCATCACCGCCTGCAGCTGAAACACCGGCAGCTACCACGCCCGCGCCTGCAGCACCGGCGGCAGACGCTCCTGCAACGACTCCCCCAGCTGCGGACGCACCCGCAGCAGAAACTCCGGCCGCCCCAGCAGCTGGTGGCAGCGGGAACTGAGGCAATTCGCTGGTTTTAAGCCCAAAATTGCAGGATTTCGCGCCTACCAGCGATTGAAATCCTGCCCTTGCGTTTTCTGTTTTGAATTGAAGTCGGGGATCGAAACTTGTTGAGCATGACTGGACATGGGGATGCTGCCGCGATTCACGCAGGCCTGCGCATCACCGCCGAAATTCGCTCGGTGAACAATCGTTTCCTCAAGTTCAGTACGCGATTGAGCTCAATCGTGGAGAACCTCGAATCTCAGGTTGAAACGTTGCTGCGTGAAACGATCAAACGCGGCACGGTCACTGTGCAGGTTCGCGTTCAGGCTACGGAAACGGCAAGCCGCTATGAGCTCAATGGACCAACACTTCGCGGCTACGTTCAGCAATGTCGCCAGTGGAGCACTGAACTGGGCCTTGCGGACCAGCTTTCGATCAGTGCGCTATTAGCGCTGCCGGGAGTCGTTTCCGATGGGCTTGGAAACCAAGAGCAAAGCGACGAAATCACAGCTGCAGTTTTGGAAGTGGTCAAGCAAGCCGCAGCCAAGCACCATCAAATGCGAAAGGCCGAAGGGGTCGCGATGGCGCAATCCTTGGCCAACAGCATTGCCGATATCCGCAAACATGGTGACGCCATTGCCGAGCGAAGTCCGGCTGTTGTACGTGAACATTGTGAACGGCTTGAGAACCGAATACGTCAAGCATTTGAGACGGCCCAACACACCTTTCAACCCGCCGACCTATTGCGGGAAATGCAGGTTATGGCGGATCGTCTGGATATTCATGAAGAAGTGGTACGATTGAGGAGCCATTTGGAGCAGTTTCTGGGGATCCTGAATTCCAGCGAAAGCCAAGGGCGTAAGCTAGACTTTCTCATCCAGGAAATCTTCCGGGAAACCAATACAATCGGCTCAAAAGGGAGCGACGTGACCATCGCACGGCATGTGATCGAGATGAAAACGATCATTGAACAAATGCGTGAGTTGGTGCAGAACATTGAATGATGCGGATGCAAACGTAGTAGCCGCATGTGGACGAAAGTGAGCGAGCGATTGTTGGTCTAGCCCTAGCCTATAACTCCTAGCCTAATGGTGAGATAAAACGATGCAAGCTTCCATGGTTTCCACCGGTAAACTGGTCGTCATTTCCGGCCCCTCGGGTGCTGGTAAATCGACCGTGGTTCGAGAGTTGCTTCAAAAAGCGCGGTTGCCGCTGCAGTTGAGTGTTTCGGCAACGACTCGGGCTCCACGACCCGGTGAACAAGAGGGGCGAGAGTACTACTTCCTAACCAAAGAAGAGTTCGAACGGCGTCGACTCAACCAAGAGTTTTTGGAGTGCAAGGAAGTGTTTGGCCGAGGTCACTGGTATGGAACCCAGAAGGCACCGGTGCTCAATGGAATGAAAGATGGGAATTGGATTATTTTGGAAATCGACGTGCAGGGTGCACTATCGGTTTTCGAGAATTATCCCGATGCCATTAGCATTTTCGTTCATCCAGGTTCGATGGTGGAACTGGAACGCAGACTGCGAAACCGCCAGACAGAAGATGAAGAAGCAATTCGTCGCAGACTGGAAGTCGCCCGCGAAGAATTAGCTTTTCGTCACAAATACAAATACGAAGTGGTCAATCACACGGTCGAGACGACGGTGGAATTGATCCAACAATTATTGGAACAACATCAATAAAGGGAGACATGATTTATGTTAGACGCGTTGAAGGAAGAAGAAATCGTTAACAAGGTTGGCGGACGCTTCAAGCTCTCAACTCTCATCCAGAAGCGATTGGTACAACTCAATCGTGGCTCCCGTCCTTTGGTCGACATCAAGACCGAAGATAAAATGGAAGTTGTGCTGCAAGAGATCATTGAAGACAAAATTTACTTGAACATGTCGGGTGAAGTGAAAATCACCGGTGAAAGCACCGACATGGGTGACTTCTTGGATCTGGATACCGGCGATCTATGAGCGATGGGCATATCGTTGTTGGCGTAGGTGGTGGCATCGCAGCGTATAAAGTCGCTGAGGTTGTGTCACGCCTCGTTCAACAAGGTAACCCCGTTCGTGTCGTCATGACCCATAGCGCTCAAAAGTTTGTGGGAGCAGCAACCTTTGCTGCTCTCACTTCACATCCGGTGGCGACATCCAGTTTTTCAGAAGCCTATCCGCTTGGCGCTCACATTGAACTCGCCGAGCGTTGCCGTTTACTCTTGATCGCTCCAGCCACCGCTCGGCTGTTGGCTAGCTGCGCTTTGGGTATGGCAGATACATTGCTTTCAACGCTCTATCTCCATTGCCAATGTCCCGTCTTGATGGCTCCGGCGATGAGCGCTCCTATGTGGGAAAAGAAAGCGGTGCAACGCAATGTGGCAACGCTGTTGGATGACGGCGTGCAGATGATCGGCCCCGGAGAGGGTTGGTTGAGCTGTCGAAAGTTAGGCAAAGGACGTATGGCCGAGCCCAGCGAAATTTTGTCCGTAATCTCTTCGACTTTGGCTCATTGATTTAGGGAACGCAATTCGTGGCCCGCATATTGCTTACCTCTGGCCCCACTCGCCAATATCTCGATCCCGTGCGTTACATCACCAACGCATCCAGCGGGCGAATGGGAGCCGCGATCGGCCAAGCTGCATTGGACCTGGGACATGAGGTGAAAATTGTCTCCGGCCCAGTCTTTATCGACTACCCTGTCGGCTGCCAAACGTATCCTGTCGTGACCACAGAAGATATGCACCGCCAAGTGGCCGAACTTTTTCCCGATTGCGACTGCTTCATCGGAGTAGCAGCCCCATGCGACTATATGCCCCGTCGAGTTCTCGATCACAAACTAACCAAGACCGGTGAGCCACTGCAATTGGAACTGATTGAAACGGTCGATATCGTGGCGTCGATGGGTGCCATTAAAAAGAATCGACAGTATGTCGTTGGTTTCGCCTTAGAAACCGAAGACCGACGCTTTCGTGCTATTGCCAAAATGCAACGCAAATGTTGTGATCTCATCGTTTCCAATAGCGAAGCAGCTATCGATTCTCAATTGAATAATGTCGAGATACTCGCACCTGGAGGCATCACCGTCGCTTGCGCTGAGGGCTCCAAGCAGGAAGTGGCTCGCGTTATCATGCAGGTCGTGCAAGAACGTTTGCTCCAAGCGAATCTCTAAGCAGCCAAAGGACCAATCACTTGACGAACAGCAACACAACATCCCAAGTCGACCTGAGCACCCAAATCGATTTGAGCACTTCTATTGGTAAACTCCAATTGAAGAACCCGATCCTGGTTGCGTCAGGCACTTTTGGTTACGCGCGTGAGATGGAGCGAGTTGTAGATCTAACGCGGATTGGTGGCATACTTCCCAAGACCATTACCCGCGATCCTCGCCCTGGTAACGCTCCTTGGCGTACCGTTGAAACCAACAGCGGCTTGCTTAATGCGATTGGCTTGGACAACGATGGAATCGATTATTTCATTGCCAACCATTGGCCTTACCTGAGCCAAATTGGAACCGATGTGATCGTAAGCATCGCAGGCAAAACGCAACAAGACTTCTATGAATTGACCTCTAAACTGGAAGCAGTCGGCAACGTTCGCGCTATCGAACTAAACATCTCATGTCCCAACGTTTCCGGTGGAGTCGATTTCGGCACAGACCCGAAACTGTGCGAAGAAGTGGTCGCCGGATGTCGCAAAGCCACCACGGCCACATTGCTTGCCAAACTGACCCCTAACGTATCCAGCATTGCAACTATTGCGAAAGCAGCAGAGCAGGGGGGAGCAGATGCGGTTTCCTGCATCAACACCGTCCTTGGAATGGCCATCGATTGGCGGAAACGCAAACCCATTTTGGGAAATGTTGTCGGTGGTCTGAGTGGTCCCGCGATCAAACCGATCGCGCTGCGTTGTGTCTATCAAGTCTCGCGAGCCGTAAAGATTCCAGTTGTCGGCATTGGTGGTATTTCCAATATCGACGATGTCATGGAATTCCTGGTTGCCGGAGCTGCGGCTGTACAGATCGGAACGGCCAATTACTATGATCCTACGATCTCCGTCCGTTTGGTCGAACAACTCGAACAAACCTTGCGGGAGTTGGGCGCAAGTTCTGTGCGCGAAATCGTAGGCTCACTCACTATCCCTCAGAACAAATAATCCAATTTCCTTTCCGAATTCATCTATCGTTTTGGCAACTGAAACCATGCGTGTACTTTCAGGTATTCAACCCACCGGGCGTTTTCACTGGGGCAACTACTTTGGAGCGATTCGGCAATACATCGCTTTTCAAAATGAACACGAAGCTTATTACTTCATCGCCAACTTGCACGCCCTAACCACCGTTCGCGATCCAGCGGTTTTACGCGGCTATACACTCGATGCGGCCCTCGACCTACTGGCTCTCGGTCTCGATCCCAATCGGGCGACCTTGTTCGTGCAATCCGATGTCCCCGAAGTGAGTCAATTGTGCTGGCTGTTGATGACCGGTACCAACCTCGGTTTACTCGAACGCTGTCATGCGTTCAAGGAAAAGAAAGCCAAGGGAATCAATGCGGATGCGGGCTTGTTTACGTATCCAGTTCTGATGGCCGCTGATATCTTGGCGTTCGATTCTAACTGGGTTCCCGTCGGTGAAGACCAAGGACAACACATCGAAGTTTGCCGTGACTTGGCTCGCAGCTTTAATCATCATTACCGCTGTGAAGCATTTGTTTTGCCAGAAGCTCGCATCACCGTCGATGCTGCTAAAGTACCAGGCACGGACGGTCAGAAAATGTCCAAGAGCTACGATAACACCTTGGCATTGTTCGAAGATCAGAAACAACAACGCAAGAAGATTATGCGTATCACGACAGACTCGCGCCCGATGGAAGATCCCAAGGCTCCTGAAGAGGATCATCTTTTCCAACTCTATCGATTGGTTGCCAAACCAGAACAAGTCGAAGAGATGGCGGCTTTATATCGCCGTGGCGGATTTGGTTACGGCGAAGTGAAGAAAGCGTTAGCCGATGCAGCCGAACTCTACTTCGCCGATGCCCGAGCTCGACGTGCAGAGTACGAAGCGAAGCCGAACGAAGTTTACGAGATCCTCGCCGATGGAGCCGGTCGCGCAAGAAAGAAAGCAGGAGAAGTACTGCGACGTGTTGAATCAGCCTGTGGTATCAGTTACCGAAAGTAAATCATAGTCGCTGCGTAACTTTCGCTTCGATGTGTCTTTGGGAGCAACTCCATGTCCTCATCCGATTCAGCCTCCAAACGTTCGCGAGTGATCGGTCTTGGTACTGACATCATCGAGTGCGCACGAATTGGTGAAATGATTCACAAACATGGTGAGCTATTTCTCAATCGCGTTTTTACGCAACATGAAATCGCTTATTGCAGTTCACGCAAAACGTCCAATCAACACTATGCGGGGCGGTGGGCTGCCAAAGAGGCCGCCCTCAAAGCGTTGGGGACGGGTTGGGCGAAGGGCATTCAATGGACCGACATCGCGGTGAGCCATCAACTTGGCGGCAAACCGATCATCACCATCGACGGAGTAGCGGCGGAAATTGCCAAAGAGCAGGGCATCGCCGAAATCATGTTGAGCATTTCTCATTGCCGACATTATGCCGTCGCTTACTGTATTGCGGTTGGCGACTAAAGAACTGAGACGCAAGCGGGGGGAGCACGCCGCATTAACCTCGGTTTCCACCCACCCAAAGGAATACTAGACGCCATTAAATTGCAACTTGAGGGAATCCAAACGCTTTCCACCCCTCCTTTTCTTGCAAGTCAGCTGCAATTTAGCGATAATTGAGTTCGGGCGATGGTCTTTACGATCCGTCTCTCCCACCTCCATAACTCACCCGAATTCCTACCCTGAATCCTGCGGCATAGTCCCGTCCCATTGCGGAGGGTGCAACTGTCGCTCCAAGAGCCAGAAGCCGTTGGGCTCATGTTGTTTGATGTGGATGAATACCATCACGACATGTCCCTTTTCCACACCACATTACCCACTCATGGAATGAGTATGTTCATGTCGCTTCGCTTTCTTTATTGCTTGCAGACATTGATGGCCATCGTGGCGATGTTTTCGTCTCTGCGAGGTGGCTTAGTGGCCGATGATACAACGCCAGCTGCCAACTCTGTTGCCACAACCATTGCATGGCAGGAGCTTAAGTCGCTCGATATATTGCCGAGCCAAGTGGTTGGCCAAGGCCTAATTGATTTGCGAGGTAAAGACTCAGCTTTCCAATTGATTGTCATTGGACAATTTCAAAATGGTTCACAAGCAGATTTGACACGAGCTGTAAACTATCGGTCAACATCGGAATCTGTGGCAGTGATATCCAGCCATGGCTACATCGAAGCGATTGGCGATGGCGAGTGCAAAATCGAAATCACCACACCTTCATCCATCAAGTCGGAAATCAACGTTCGAGTCAACAACTTCGCGACCGATATTCCGATTCACTTCGCTAATCAAATCACTCCTGTTTTTACGAAGTATGGCTGCAATAGCGGTGGTTGTCACGGCAAGTCAGGTGGCCAAAACGGCTTCCGTCTTTCGTTGCTGGGCTTTGAACCGTCGGACGATTATCAGTGGTTAGTCCATGAGGGTCGCGGTCGACGCCTTTTCCCTGCGTCGCCTGACCATAGCCTCCTGCTGCAAAAAGCTATCGGCAAGATGCCGCACGGTGGCGGAGCGAAGATGACCGAGAACAGCCCACCCTACCGCATCTTGCGACGTTGGATTGAGCAAGGCATGCCGCGAGGAGCCGCCGACGATGCCATCGTGCAATCCATCGAGATCTTTCCTAAGCAGTCGCGAATTCAAAAGGGCGAATCACAACAATTGTCGGTGTTGGCACATTACAGCAATGGCACATCGACAGATATCACGCGGATGACGACCTTCGAATCGAACGATCCCGAGATGGCCGAACTAACCCCCGAAGGTCTAGCGACCTTCGGCAAGATTCCAGGTACGGTTGCCGTGATGGCGCGGTTCCAAGGGCAAGTTGCCGTTTTTCGGGCCACAATTCCATTAGGTGCACCTGTCGCTTCGCTTCCTCCGGCAGTTAATTTAGTCGATAAGCACATCTTTACGCAGTTGCAGTCTTTAGGTTTGCCACCATCGAATCTCACTGACGATGCTACCTTTTTGCGACGGGTTACGGTCGATATTGCAGGTCGCTTACCTCGCATCGAGGAAACAGAGCAATTCTTGGCCGACACCTCGGCGGATAAACGCCAGAAACTTGTCAACCAACTGTTGGATAGCAACGATTACGCCGCTAATTTTGCGACAAAATGGGCGGCCATCTTACGCAACAAACGCAATTCGCCCGACGACCGCTGGCGAACATATTCATTTCACCAATGGCTCAGTCAACGCATTGCCAACAACGTAGGCATGAATCAAATGGTGAGCGAATTGCTAACTGCAAGCGGCACGCCGGACGACAATCCCGCTGTCGGTTGGTATCGCGAATTGACCGAACCGGAAGCATTAGTCGAAGACACAGCCCAACTCTTTATGGGACAACGAATCGGTTGCGCCAAGTGCCATCACCATCCGCAAGAAAAATGGAGCCAAGCGGATTACTACAGCCTAGCTGCGTTCTTTACACGCATCGGGCGAAAGGGGGATGTGCGGGCTTCGGTAACGCGAGTCGTGCATCAAGTAGGCGATGCTTCATCGCGACACCCACGCACCGGTGAAGCTCTCAAGCCTCGAGGCCTTGGGGCGGATGTGGCTCAAGTTGATGCTTGGCAAGATCCTCGCGAAGTATTGGCCAATTGGCTTACGGCTCCAGAAAATCCTTTTTTCGCTCGCGCAGTAGTAAACCGCTATTGGAAGCATTTCTTTGGTCGTGGTTTGGTTGAGCCAGAAGACGATATGCGATTGACCAACCCTGCCAGCCATCCTGAACTGCTCGATGAATTGGCCGCTGATTTTGTGGCTCACGGTTATGATGTGAAATATCTGATTTCGCTTTTGTGCAATAGCTCTACTTACCAACTCTCCGCGATTCCAAATGAATTCAATGCGGATGATAAATCGAGTTTTTCTCGCTACTATCCGAAACGACTCGCGGCTGAAGTTACATTAGATGCCGTTGACCAAATCACCGGACAAGCGACAGCCTTTTCGGGACTCCCTTCAGGTACATTAGCCAACAGCCTCCCGGACAACGGCTTTCCATCCTACTTCTTGACCGTTTTCGGTCGACCAGAAGGAAATAGCGCTTGCGAGTGTGAACGGAGCAGTGAAGCCAACTTGGCACAGTGCCTACACCTCATCAATTCGGATGAAGTGCAAAAGAAACTGCGAGCAGACACTGGCTTAGTCGCCCAACTGGGCCAATCGAAAGAGGATATCAACGCGGCCATCAAGACGCTCTACATGCGAGCCTATTCACGCTCCCCCGATGCGAACGAGCAAGAGATTGCTTTGAAATATTTGCAAAGCAAGCCCGACCTACGTGCTGCGTTTGAAGATTTGGCTTGGACATTGATGAACACCAAGGAGTTCTTGTTCAATCATTGATCGAAATGCCGCGAGCCGTTCGTCGACGACACCTCGCCTCGCGCATGAGTATACAACTTGGAGTTTCCATCTTGCGATTTTGTCGAATCCTTCCAACACTGCTTTGCTTGCCCATCGTTGCGGTTTGCACCCTGGGCACACTGTTAGCGCAATTGCCGATTCACCAACTGCACTCACTTTCGCAAGTGGGTGCACAGAGAGGCCAAACCGTTACGATCGCACTGAATGGTGCGGACTTACTCGATATTCGGCAGCTCGTGTTTTCCGACAAGACTTTGCAACCGCAGTTAGTGCCCGGAACACCCGATCCTGTAACCGAACTGAGTCAACCTCAGTGGGGCAATTTCACGCTTGCGATTCCCGCCGACCAATCTCTTGGCCTCTATGAGGTATGGGCCGTCGGGCGATATGGTGTATCCAATTCGCGCCGTTTCGTTGTGGACTCTTTAGCGGTCTTCAATGACCCCGGAAATAACAACACCATCGCTCAAGCCAGTCCGCTAACGTTGCCCACTGCAGTTCAAGGCAAATGCGATACGGCAGTCATCGATCACTACAAGCTGGAGCTAAAGGAAGGCGATTCGATTTCGATCGAGTGTTTTGCCAAATCCATTGACTCACGTTTAACACCCGTCCTCGCCGTGGTTGATGCCAAAGGCAAGGAACTCGCATCGGTTCGAGGTCATGAACTCAAAGATCCCGTTCTGCAGTTCACGGCGACTAAGAGCGACTCGTACTATTTGACCATCAAAGATTTCTTGCTCGAAGGTGGTCCCAATTCTTTTTATTGGTTGCGTGTTCTACCTTCACCAGCGGTCGAAGAATTGACACCTTCCATCGCATCTGTAAATAGCACACTGCAATGGAAAGGAATCGGGCAAACCAATAAGCCCGGGACACCTCGCAGCACGATCGACGTGACTTCAGGTTCTTTTGCGATACCCGAAAATCCTGTGTTCGCATGGCAGAGCAGTCGCATACCCTTGCTGCGTCCTATGCAAGCCACAGTGGCTTGGATCGAAGTGCCACGACCTGATGAGTTCGGTCGCTGCGTGGTTGTAGCCCCCGCCAATTCGAAAGTGTACGCCGACATAACGCCATCGACACAGGTAGGCGTTCCTACTCCCATCGAACTTCCTGCTGAGATTAGCACCCGCTTCGCAGAGCAGACTCAAGATCAGTACTTTCAGTTTAATGCCGATAAAGATACGAAGTTGACGATCGATCTGGCTGCATCCAAATTGGGTCAAGTGTCGGATGCCATATTGGCGATTGGACGAATTCATGCCGCCGATAAGCCGGTTCAATGGTTGGTTACCATCGACGATCCGCCGAATCGCGAAAGCACACGTCGCGGTGAGTTTGACTTGATGAGCGATGATCCGGTCGGTGAATTCACTATCCCTGAAACCGGCACCTATTGTGTTCGCGTTCGCAATCAATATCGTTCACTGTTGGGCAGTTCCCCCAGATATCATCTCTCGCTGCAACTTGCGAAACCAGACTTTCAAGCCTTTGTGGCGTTCAAGCAACTGAAGAGGGGAGGGGACCAACAAACTCCCTTTGCCGCTTTGAATTTGGTGCGCGGCATGAGTGTGCCACTGCAAATTCAAGTCGTTCGTAAGGCTGGCTTTAATGAACCGATTGATGTTAAAGTTGATGGGCTTCCTGCGGGTGTCACCGCCAGTCCTTTGGTCATTCCCAGTGGCCGCAGCGACGGTTGGCTCTTGTTATCGGCCACATTAGACGCCGCTATTGGAGAATCGAGTCTATCCGTTGTGGCCACATCGAAAATGGGTGAGCAAACCTTGCAAAGACCGGCCATCCCTATGACTGTCGTCTGGGATTCACCCGATCGCAACAATACTCCTGCCGCGTTTCGACTAACATCCGCATTGGTCCTTGGTGTTTCCGAGGAACCGCCTCGAGTTGCGGTAACAGCGACCAGCGTAAAACCGCTCGATGATCGCCAACGCATCGTGGTGGCACCTGGCGAAGAAGTAAAGTTGACCATGGCTGTGCAAAGAAACAACGGCTTCGCAGCCGAAGTCAAGTTAAAGCAGCAGGGATTGCCCGATCCTTGGGGTGGGCCAGAAGTAACGTTCGCTCCCGACGCAAGTTCAGTGGAATGGATTGTTAAAGTCCCCGCAGAAAACTCGGTCGGCGTGTATCCATTTTTCTTTCGTGGCGATCTAGGGATTCCATTCCAACCCAATCCGCAATCACTCAACTTCTTGACGCAAACTAAAGAAAAACTGACTCAAAAGCAAACTCAGGCACAACAAGAAAAAGAAGCGGCCACAGCGGCGAACAACGCCGACCAAGTCGCAGCTGCCGATGCCAAACTGGCTGATATCAACAATCGAATCATGCAAACAGATAAACAACTTGAAGAAGCCAACAAAGCGAACGCAGTCCAAAATAAGGACATCGCTATTTGGTCGAACGGTTTTGTGCTTGAAGTGAAGGCTCCCTCCCCATGAACCGCAACATTGTAACTTTCCTTAGCTTGTTATTTGGCTGCTGCACTCCCATCATTCGAGCGGATGAGCAAGCGGACGATTTGCGAGCGAGCAACCTCATCCGCACCAAATGCTTGGCCTGCCATAATTCGAGCACCGCTGAGGCCGATGTTGTTATTGAGACACAAGCTCAGTTGTTGGCAACACATAATGACAAGGCGCTCATTGTCCCAGGGAAACATGCCGAAAGTTGGTTGTGGCAGATATCTGCTCGCAAAGCTGAACCCGCTATGCCACCGGCTGATAACAAAGTCAACGTGTCAGCCCTGAATGAGGAAGAGATTCAATTGTTGGCAGCCTGGATTGACCGTGGCGCCAAATGGGTGGACGCTCCCAAAGTAACCATGACGTTTCGCGAATTACCTGCGGAACAACTTCCCATTCAGTCGATTGCCATGCAAAACGACGGCTCACGGGCTGCCGTTGCCTGGGGAAACCGCGTCGGCGTCATTCGCGTCCCGAGCGGTGAAATGGAAGGTTGGCTTTTGGACCCACAACTGGTCAATCCATCGACAGGGAATCCCATCAAAGCGAGTGATATCGACTTTGTGCAATCAATCGCCATGTCGGCGGATGGAAATCTAATAGCGACCGGCGGTTTTCGTTCATTTCGTCTATGGAAAAAGAAAGATGTCGCTCGCGAAGCCCAGCTATCGATTGAAACCGCTCAGCCTGGCAAGTGGATTGTGGGAGCGACACATGCCATTTTCGTGCGAGATGACGGAAGCGTTTCGGTTTTGGATCGTCAATCCAATGCAGCCGTAAATTTTAACAACTTGCTATTGGCCCAACCGATCCATGCACTTAACTTGCATCCCACCGAACCGATTCTAGCGATATGTCGCAAAGACCAAATTCTTCTGACGTACCATTTGGCAACCCAAGAAATTCAAGTGATCGGTCGCGTTGCAGCATTACCCGAACAGCTCTTCGTTCTTGGCAAAGGTGATGTGGCTGGTCTAAGGGGTGGAAATTTTGAACGCTTTCAGTTTAAACAATTCGCCTCGGCAGCTGTTGATGCAACGCCGGTAGCGACAGTGGCTGCGACCGATCAAGCGAATGAATTCGTGGCTGCGGTTCTCAATCATTATCCAGAACTAAAGTCGCCCATCGATATCAACAGTATACCCAACAGTCCTTATTCCGATGCTGAAGTTGCCACTCTTCAATGGAACTCGCAAATCGCAACCCGCTTAGTACAAGTCGCCGAAGCGGATGTAAAGGCGGCACAAGAAGAACTCAAGGGAGAAGAGACGAACAAGCAAACTTTAGAAGGTGAATTAACCAAGAGCCAAACGGCCGTGGACGAAGCCAAGAAGGAACTTGAAGGCAAACCCGACGACATGGCCATCGCGGAAAAGGTAAAGAAAGCGGAAAGTGGATTGGAAACAGCTAAAGATGCGGTGAAGCGAGCTGACGAGCGCATTACGGCATTGAAAGAACGCATCACCATGTTGGAAGGTGTCACCAATCAGCAAAAGCAAGCAGCCGAACAAAGTGCCAAAGTACTTGCCGATTATCAGGCGCAAGTTGGTACTGGCATTTTCAAGCCTGTCGCGGTGGCTGCGGAGCGTGACCGAACCGGCTGGCGCGCGATCGTGGATAAACGTGGCTCGCTCTCTCTATTAGATCCCAACAATCAAACCGTATCTGTTGTGCACGAACAAGCCAAAGATGCCGTAAGTATAAAGAGTTTAGGAAATCAACGCTGGTGGGTTGGATATGCCAATGGGAAAGCCGATATTTGGAATCTGCAATCGGGCTGGGACCTGGTCACTCGCCTCGGCGGACCGCTTGAACAACAACCTTTCGTCGATCGCGTTCTCTCTATCGCCTTTAATCCGGAAGGAACCAAGATTGCCATCGGATGTGGAGAACCAAGTCGCAGCGGCTCAATCTTTATTTATGACATTGCTTCCAATCAAATTGTGCTGACGAAGGCTGAAGCCCACAGCGATGTTGTCGTCTCGTTGGCCTATTCTCCAAACGGAAAATACTTGGCTTCAGGTGGCGCAGATCGCATGGCGAAACTATGGAACGCTGACAACCTCGAACCGTATAAGACCCTCGAAGGTCACACCCATCATGTGAATTCCGTTAGTTGGAAATGCGATAGTCGTCAGCTATTGACTGCCTCAGCGGATACGACGACGAAACTATGGGATGTGGTGACAGCCCAACAACTCAAGACGGTCGATTTGGGTGATGCAGAATTGAACGCTGCTTTGTATGTCGCTCAGTTGGATCACATGTTGGTAGCCGCTTCAACGCAGCCGGTGACACGTCGCAACACGAATGATGCCGGCCAACACAATGCCTATCCATGCGATTCGGACTACACCTTCGGTATCGCCATCGATCGGGCGGGGCAACGGATATTGGCCGGTGGTAGCCAGGGCGTGTTACGTGGCTTCAAACTTGATCAAACTGCATTATTCAAGATCTCCCCACCGAACCTACCTCAATAACAACGAGGCCTCAGCGAAGGCTTGCATGCGGGGAATGTGGCTGATTCTCGACTCAATGCGCACGAAAATAGGCGCCCGAGGGAGAGAATTGTCGCAATTCCCCGGTCGCATCGCTTACTTGACTTCTTTACTATGGTAAAGGTAGACCAAGCTTGTTAGTAACCTAGCTTGGCAGCGAAATGAATCCCCAGAGATTTACCGGTGAAGCCCACCGCATTTCATTGCCACAGATTACCAACAAGCTTGGTCGTATGATAAAGGTCTGAATCCTGGTCGATCTCGTTCTACGTCTCACCGTTAGAGCGATTTCGAACATGCCACCTGGTCGGACATCCCGTCCTCCCTAAGTACCTATATTATCGAAATTACCCAACCATCCCATGATACGATTTCGCGATTTTGCCTTGTTTTCCCAAGCGAGTCATTTTGAATGAGTGACGCTGGTGGATTGAATCCAAAAATCGCCAAATCGAGCGCTAAAGAAATCGGCGTGCACTGCCGCGATGTGTCCGTTGTTTTTGGTGAGTCGCAGCATGTCCTGCAACACCTCAACATGGACATTCAGCGCGGTGAAATCGTTTCACTTTTGGGGCCATCGGGTTGTGGCAAGAGCACATTGTTGCGAGCGATTGCCAAACTGCAGCCTATTCACTCTGGTTCGATTGAATTAGGTACACCTTCGGATCAACTGGCTTCCATGTCTTTCGTGTTTCAAGATGCCACTTTGCTTCCGTGGCGGACGGTGCGCGAGAACGTCGCCTTGCCACTGCAGCTTCGAAGAGAGTCACAAGACTCAGCAGCGGCTCGCGTGGAAGAAGTTTTGCTTCAAGTCGGGTTACCGACCGAACATCACAATAAATTTCCGCGTCAACTGTCGGGTGGAATGAGAATGCGAACATCGTTAGCTCGCGCATTGATCACCGACCCCGATGTGCTTTTGTTGGACGAGCCTTTTGCGGCCTTGGATGATATGTTGCGAACACGTCTCAACGAGCTCGTTCTTGAATTATGGCAAACGCGAAAACGCACCATTGTTTTTGTGACGCACAACATTGGCGAAGCGTTATTCTTGAGCCATCGAATCGCGATGATGTCGCAAGGAAAAATCGCTAAATGGCTCGATATTCCCTGGGATTTCCCACGAAAGCGAAGTGTTCGCACCAGTAGTGAGTTTGGTGCCCTCTATGGAAAAGTCGCTGAATCCCTCGCGGAGTCGACCACATGAAGGGGCAAGATCGCACGCAATGGCAAGTGACGTTATTGGCACCGGTGTTATCGCTGGTTTTCTTGGTTGTCGTATGGCAAGCGATCGTTTCTCTGTCGCAAATTCATCCAGTGATCCTGCCTGGCCCGAAGGCCGTGTGGGAAGCATTTCAAAAGAACAGTACCGCATTGCAAAAGGGATTTATTGCGACAGGTGAAGCTGCCTTAGTCGGAATGTTGTCCAGCTTGTTGATCGGGAGCTTGATCGCAGTTTTGTTTGCGCAATCGCGTTGGCTGCGAGCCGCTTGTTTTCCCTACGTCATCTTTTTGCAAACCGTTCCCATCGTGGCCATTGCCCCCCTGCTCATCATCTGGTCGGGCTATAACTTTCGGACAATTGTCATTGTGTCGTTTATCATCAGTCTGTTTCCGGTCGTTTCGAATGTGACATCCGGTTTGTTGTCGATCGATCGCAACTTAATGGAGTTGTTTCAGCTCTATGGTGCGAGCCGTTGGCAGATCCTTTTTCGATTGCAGATTCCTGCGGCAATACCCAACTTGATTTTGGGTGCGCGGGTAAGCAGTGGGTTAGCTGTGATTGGCGCAATCGTGGGTGAGTTCTTTGTTGGAAATGGTGGTCAATATGATGGCCTCGGAACTTTGATGACAGGCTGGCAAAGCCTGCAGCGAACCGATGCACTGATTGCTGCCGTTTTGGTTAGTACGCTTTTGGGCGTATCAATGTTTGTCTTGGTCAATCTCGTTTCGAGGACTCTCTTACGTCGCTGGACCCAGGCTGCCGGATTTGACAGTAACGGCTAAACAGTCGTTACTTTTTGTTCAGACAACAAATTCATCTTTGCGGAAAACGACGGTTCGCTTAATCTCCCCAGCGTTACGACCGTTACGATTGCCACAGACTGCCAACCCACTCTGTTGGTTGGCACGATTTCGAGAACGTACATTTGACGTTATCGATTTCAGTTGTACGGTTTCAAATCACCGCTACTAGGTCTGGGATTTCGGCTGGGCAACCGAATCCGGCATATTTCCCTCCATTTGTCCCAATCCATCGAAAGGATGGCAATAGAACAATGGCCACAGCGATCATCATTACCTTTATCATCGGCTATCTGATGATAGCCTTTGAGCATCCACTGCATATCGATAAGGCAGCTACGGCACTCTTGACGGGTGTTATCTGTTGGTCGATCTACATGTTCGGCATCGAGGGACTTATTCCCGACGGAAGCATTCCGCATTGGTTTGCAGATAAGTTCAATCACCAAGGTGATCATGCCCACTACACCCGTGAGTTCATGACGGAATGGGCGGTGGAAGGGCAATTGTATGGCTCTCTAGCTGAAATCGCCGGTATCTTATTCTTCTTGATGGGAGCAATGACGATCGTTGAGTTGGTGGATGCCTACGAAGGATTCTCGATCATCACCGACCGTATCAACGCCAAGAGCCAAGTGAAATTGTTGTGGATCGTTTCGATCCTCACGTTCTTCATGTCGGCTGTTCTTGACAACTTGACCACTACGATCGTGATGGTGTCATTGCTCAAGAAGCTGATCAAAGATCATGAAAAGCGACTTTTCTACGCAGGTATGGTCATTATTGCCGCCAACGCTGGAGGTGCCTGGACGGTTATCGGTGACGTGACAACGACCATGTTGTGGATCAAGAAGAAGATTTCGCCGCTTCCAACGGTGTATTGGTTGTTTTTGCCAAGCTTGGCCTGCTTGTGTGTGCCGTTGCTCTTTATCTCTCGCTACCTAAAAGGCCCTGTCGAACGACCAGAACATGTTTCGCACGCACACTATAAGAAACTAAAACCTTACCAATCCATGCTGTTCCTTTGCTTGGGTTTTGGTGGTCTTTTGTTTGTTCCAATCTTCAAAGCAGTGACGCATCTCCCTCCTTTCATGGGTGTTATGCTTAGCTTGAGCATCATGTGGATTGTTTCTGAAATCGTCAAACACGATATGGATCAAGAAACACGATCCTCAACTCATGTCATTTCCATTCTTAAGAAAATTGACACCGGAAGTATCTTGTTCTTCTTGGGAATTCTGCTCGCGATTAACTCGATGGCTTCGGTAGGCATTTTGAAACAAGCTGCTGAAGGCTTGGATTCCTATGTTGGTAACAAGAATGCCATCGCTATTCTGATCGGTTTGCTCAGTGCGGTTGTCGACAACGTCCCGCTAGTGGCTGCCGGTATCGAAATGTATTCGATGGAAATAGATAACCCATTCTGGATTTTCTTGGCTTACTGTGCTGGTACTGGCGGTAGCTGCTTGATCATCGGTTCGGCGGCTGGCGTAGCTGCCATGGGTCTCGAAAAAATCGACTTCATGTGGTACGTCAAGAACATCAGCTTCTGGGCTTTGCTCGGATACCTGGCGGGTTGTGCGGTCTACTTCGCTCAAGTCTATCTCTTCGGTCTTATGAGCTAGACCTATTTAGCCAGTTTTTGATCCTCCAATAATGAAGGCCCAGCGATGTGAAAACAACGCTGGGCCTTTTTTTGTTCGAGCTGTTTCTCTAATGCGATCTTCTTGACGGAACGCCTGAATCATTCGCCCTTGAAGATCTTGACGTTGGTGCAGAACTGAGCTGTGAGCGGTTCTTGCGGATACACTGCTTCACCAAAAGCAGCGATATAACCTTCGCTTGGGATCTTGATGGTGTAGCAATATTTTCCATCCTCTAGGCTACAAGGATGCTCGATCCACTTTGACTCTCGAAAATCTTTCGTATTGGAAACAGCGATCCAAGCCCGAACCGCCTCGGGGGTTTTGTTCGAAGCGACTTGAAGCTGGACTCCCCCCTCGATTTTCTTGAATTCCCAATTGAGTTCAGGCAACGGATCGCCACCGGTTTGGCTTCGATGCAAGGCCAATAGACTTCCCAAGATGCGTGCATAGTCGTCCGCGTTATGGCCTTTGTTGGGCACGTACAACAAATGCTTGGAGCCTTTCAATTCATCCCAATACAGACCGCAACTTTCCAATGGCCAATAGCGATCGTTCGTACCAAAGATCAACAACTTGGGCTGAGAGATTTTTTCGCGGTATTGATATGGATCCACAATCTTCTGTAGCGACACTCCGGGAGGTGTATCAATGTACTTGGGTAGTTGCAGCTCCGTGTAGTCAGCGATTTGTTCCGAGTATGTCCCCCAAGTATCCATCTGCAATTTGAGATGTTCGCTCATGTTGAGCATATCGATGACCATTGGCGCGAGAGCATGCACGCGTGGATCGATGCTGCTGGTAAGCCAAGTGGTCCAACCTCGTTTCGAGGCGCCCGTCACGGTGAACTTAGCCAGATTGAGGTTCCACTTTTCTTTGCAAACGGCTTGTGCGGCATCCATCGATCGAACGGCCGATTTCACCATCGGCAACAACAACGGCCAAGTATCATCACCGGTGCGCATATAGTTCGCAAAGGTCTCTGCAATGATTTCATCTTCATACTTTTCACCAAACATCGGCTGGAACGGCACTTGTTGCACAATAACAAAGACCGACTTGAAAGCTTCAGCAAACGTCGACAGCATCGAGGCTTCACGCGGTAACTTGAGATCGTCCGGTCCGTTTTCGGGCCATTCCTTTTTCCAACTACCACCACTGATCAATAGAATGCCGGGAACTTCAGTGAGCTCTTCGACACTCTTCGGCTTGATCACATAAACCACATGTTTCCACGTAGTTCCTTGCCAAGTTTGCGAGTTCAGGTGCAGGCGAATCACATCGCACGAGCCGCTCTTGTGCTCTTGTTTGATGGACCATTGAAATGATTTGTCTTCCGCACCAACGTACTTTTCAAGGGCAGATTCCGCGTTCTGAAATTTCTCAGCGGAACGTTCTTGCCCAACGGCCACTGAAGATGAAAAACAAGATAGCCCCAATAACGCAGCCAAAGACGCGAACGCTATGTAACGACGCAATAACACAGAGCTACTCCACTGTTGATAAGAAAAGAAACATTGCCTAGCGTGAAAGGGAGACATCACAACGGCACGCTAGGCTTCATGAACAAAACGATGGACTAAGCGGCATCAGTGCCAGCAGCTACACGAAGCGGTGCAGCTGTTTTCTTGGAGACTCGTCCCCACCCAGTGCTTACCACTTCGAGTGCAACACGATCATCCAAGTTTGGACGGAAGATAGTCAATAGAACTAACGGCAGGAACCAAGCCATATACAAGCCTCCGCCGAAACCATGCCAGAACTGGGCAGCCACCATGACGGCAGCGGAACCACTCATCAACGTGGCTAAGTTCTTTTGGGCAGGCCACCAGATAAACGAAAAACTCAGAATGCAAAATGCGACCAGAACAGGGAGACGGAAGCTCGGGTACCATCCCAATCCCCACACACCCTGTAAGTCTTGCATCGCGGGCGTTAGCAATCCAAACATGTGCTGAAGTTGCTCAAGCCATTTATCACCCGAGCCCCAGAACAGCAATGCGGCCAAAAAGACTATTGTTGTCAAAAAGCCACCCAAGAAACGGCGTACACCGCGAGGCCAATAGAAGCTGAGCCATAAGGGCAAAAGGAACAACGGGTAATAAGTAAGACCAGCTGCTAAGCCGACAAAGCCACCTGATAACAACGGGAATCGGTACATGAGTACCGCCCATACCAACATGGCCCCCGGCAAAACATGATCGATGCGGCCCGTCATCTGCGCCGTGTAAGGGAGCAACAAATACAATGTCGCTGCTCCAATTCCCATCTTTGTGTCATCAAAATGCCAATAGCCAATCGCCACAATTCCCAAGACGATCGCAAGATTCGCAGTGATTGAAAGCGATTTGGCGATCGCCGAACGAATCTTGGATTGTCGCTGCTCTGCTTCCCCCGCTTGGGTCGGACGCGTGGAATCCATCGTTGTTTGAATGTCAGGCAATGAGTTGAGGAGCGCATACCCTGGTCCTAATTTCGGTCCTTGATTGCGTTGCTCCTCGACTGTGCTGGTAGCCACATTAGCCATCAAGAAAAGAAACAATGAGACACCAATGAAGGTGAGTCCTTCACTGGATAA
>JAFLCP010000092.1 GCA_017303505.1 Planctomycetota bacterium
CTCCACGACACGTTTCAACTAAGTCAGCACAATCCCCATAGAACAACCATCTCGCAAATGCCTCTTCAGCCCCTTCCTCTGAAATGCATGATTCGGAGGATTGAACCATGGAGCTGATGAGCGGCATTAATTGTTCTTTAAGATGGGGGAACGCAAGATTCATGAACTGTTGAGCGTACGGACCGCATGCTGGCCAAAGGTCTGAACTATTTGCCCTTAAGAACCAATCCAATGACAGATTTCGGTTAATCGTCCAAATCGTCGAACATACCCCGACAATCGCAAGCCTTACTGCAGGATGGGGGTCATCAACAGCCCTTGAAAGTGGAGCTCGAAGCCGATCCAACAGTAGATTCTGCCTGTAGACGATTGCTCCCATTGTGGAGACAGCTAATGCCCGTACGTGATTTGCCGCAACATTTGCGAAATGATTTGCAGTAGGACGCGCCGCTTCCTCTGGGACCATTCGTTCGGGAAGATCGTAATCGGGATCGGGTTGGCTTGCCAATTCTATGAGACGCAAAATGATCTTTTCCGTAGCAGCCACATCAGATCGCTTTAGCAATAGCCAACAAAACTGTCGCGTCAAATAATTGTGGTCGGATAGAACTGCTTTTTCCAAAACCTGCTCGACAAGTTCACAGGAGGCTGGTTGCCAAGTTTTGCGATCTTCTTCCGTTAAGCCTCCTTGCGGGCCTTGCTGTTCGAGAGCAGCAAACACTTTGACCAAGTATTCCGGATGATCGTTACAGGAGAACTTTAACGCGAGCTTTCCGAACCGCTCTGGCTCTCGCATCGCAGCAATGCCGAAGTCACTTGCGAACATCTCCACCGATGATTCCAGAAAGAATTGATTGATGTGTCGCCATCTTCGTTCACGCAAGTTACGGCTGGGAATTCCTTGATTCTGAATGAGACGTAACCATTGTTTATCACTCATCTTTTGGATTGCTTGAGGGCCTAGTGGAGAGCGCACAGTCCCTCCCCTTGAATTGGGCCTGAGAAAGCGATCACTCGGATAATTTGCAAATTTTTCCCTCAATACTCCAATGAGACTAATGGTTTTGGCGGATCGCCGATGTGGGTCTAAAGCTGGCAATAAGTAGTGTTTGGCTGCTCCGAAACCATTTAGGTAGTAACCGCTACGTGTGGCATTTAACCAGTATAAAGCTTGAGTTCTCTCATCCGGATCGCGATATCCCAAAAGAATTGATTCAAGCTGCTCAAAAACTGGGGCCGAACACCAGGGGGACATTTTTTCAATCAGTCTTGCTGCCTCACTCCATCGTGGCTTGCGAAGCGCCGATCCACAACGCAATCGTCTACCGTCCGAGAGCAACCACAACACAGCTTTATCTGCGAAAACCTGTTGCGGTAACGCTGCCCATCCGTAAACAAGTAGAGATTGTACGCTTCGAGAGCTGATACTCTCCAATCGGCGATTCAATTCAAAGAAGCTCTCAGGATCGTGTTGGGCCAGACTACCAACGGCTGAACGTAGTGTCTTTAGTAAGATTTTCGGCAACCTCGTTGTTGGCGAACGAACATTACGTCTTGTTCCATTCCGGCCATTCCAGGCTTCCCATTCGCGAACACTGCACTTCGCTACTCTGTAAAGGATCGGCCCGAGACGTCGAACAGCAAATTTCGGACAACGAGCGGCGGCAACTTGAATAGCTCGATAGTCATTTTTGCGGTCCATATCTAATCGACGCCCAACTCTTGTTTGAGCAAGATTGCCTTGGTAGTCCCCAAGAAATTTCGCTAGCAGTGCGATTGCTCTTCGTGGACGAGATTCGGATACTTTTACCCAGTCTATGCATGGAGGTTCCTCATCCCTTTTTGTCATTGACAACCTGAACTGAAACACGCTATCTGTTTCAGACTTCACATCAGAGTGTCGCAGGTAGTCGAGCAACCGCTCCTCAACCCCAGCTTTGATGACTTCCGCTAATATGTCGTCAACAATATGCGGAAGACGATTCGCAATCGAGATTAGGAGCCAAGTTGCAGTAGAGTATTGCCATGGTTCATCGGAAAGTATCATTTGGCACAGTCGACCGCTGTCGTGAAGAGCCTCAATCCACCGTTCATTTCGATGAAAAACAAACCTTACTACATGGGTTCGCCAATCAGCATGATCTAACAGACCGAAAACGAAACCTTGGAGATCTCCGCGAGGATGAATTTGGCCAACTGCTTCAACGACAACCTGCTTTATATGAAATCGTACTTCTCTCGACGACGTGAGCATTTCGAGATCACGGGCAAGATCGGGGTTTTGGTCATCGGCTAATAGAAATATGAGATGTCGCAATTGCTCACGTCGAAAGAGCGACTGCTGCTCCATACCTCCTAGCCAACCAAGAAACCTGTCGCCTCGTCCATCCATTCTTTGTTTTGCTTTCAATGCAATGAGAAAATCCGCCTGGCTTTGGTGGCCGAAAGATACGATCCTCCTCTGGAGATTTAGAATATTCAGGGTCTGTAACTCAGTAGCGAGCTTTTCATGACCATCAATGAGATATCGAGGCGCGTACAGACAAGCATTTCGTTCCATGTATTCCACGATCGAATCAAGAACTTGCTGACTTTCACTGTGTGGTATACCTCTTGCCTCTAGCAACCTCCTGCGATTGGTCCAATAATCACGAAACAAGTCCGTCACTGAATCAAATTCCGGAGACCGATCTTCCGTTTGCATGACATCAATCCAAAGTGCCAGATTTTGAACGCACTTTAGAAGCTTTTTTCGTCTTACGGTTAGCTGACTATAGCCTAGATTAAGCTTCCCGATAAACTCCTCTATCGCCGCTTCGGGCAAGGCATCGACTTTGATTTTCTTGAAGTTGCGCGAGTCGGATTCTTTCAGCCAACTCTTTAACTCAGGATCATTCTCTAGATCATAGGTTCGGCAGGACAACACAAGGGATATCTTGTGCCCCAACTGTCGCATCGCTCGAACTTCCCGCAGAATTCCTTTACACATATCAATACCTTGAGCGGCATGCGCGGAGGTCCATCTCAGCGCGTCTAATTGATCTAGAATAAGTACGCAAGGCCGATCATCGGATGCGATACACAGGCTAATGACGGGTGAATCAGGCAAATCAAGACTCTTACCGAAGCTCCGAGGGGTTTCAGTTGGTTGCTTTCTATCCAACCGAACAGCTAGAAAGGGCACGTCGAGGTTTGAGAGTCGCTTACATAAATCGAGTAGTACGCCGCTCTTGCCATGACCAGCTAAGCCATGCAAAACAATAGCATCCACCGGCTCCTCATCAAAGACAGCATTGTGTAATTCCTCAACTTCCGCTCTAGGAATAAACGTTCCGCCTGCAAGATGTTGCTGAATCGATTCGACAAACTCCTCTTGTAACTCTTTTAGTCGAGGAGTAACGCGTCCATCAGCCAATAAACGTCGAGGGGGACATTTCGATGCCTCAAGGTAATCCCGAAGGTCCTTTGCATAGATGGGCCGCCGCAGATGATCCTGTGCATAATCGGCAAGAAGTGCAATCACCGATCCAGAGTCACCCGCGACAAGTAGATTTGCCATACACTTTAGCTGTTCTTTTTGCTCACGATCATCAGAAAACAAATGAAAGTCGCTTCGACGAAGCAAGTCAAAGGCGATCTCGCGATCAGACGGCCTTTTTTCGTCCAACCGAAGACAACTACAAAAGGCAGAAAAAGCTTGGCGTCTTGGCTTACTCCCAACTGCAATTTGATTGTCATAGAAGGACTGCGATTCACCCGTCGAGTCTTGTGCACTTCGAGAAATGTCTCGAAGTTCATTAGCTGGCGTGGAAGAGACGAATGTAAATCGGTGGGTTGGATAGCCTAGGAGTTGCTGCTTCAAATAAGCAAGCACTTCGCGGCTGCAGAGGTCTCGTATTGACCAATTCGCTTTGTTTCCGTTTTCTCCTTTGCATTGCTGTGCTACTCGCGTTTTGTCCAAATGAGTTACCCAAAGGTCAACTCCTTTCTGATCGCTGCCAACAGCGTCTATCTGAATCGAACTCAAACGTTCATTTAGCAGCAAAAGCATTTGCTGGACCACCCATCTTCCCTCGTAACGATTTCCGAGTTTATCCGCGTATCCGCCAGGTTCGTATGCCATCTTTGGCCACCCAAATCAAAGTTAATTGAATCTTAAGTAAACGCTTTTTAGCAGATCAAAAGTCCCAAACAAAAAAACTTGTCAGTAAACACTGAAAAGGAGCCAGTTCGACGAGGAGGTTCTCGGTGATTTTCATGGTGAAGTACCTTAGTTACTTTCCATGGAGATGAATGGATGCCGGATTGGCTGGCAATATATAGAACAAAGAGAATTATGCAACTTTTCGCTGTGAGCATGAACGAGAGACAAACTTGCAAGGAAGCTTGCTATCGATCGAAAGTCGGTCGATCGTGAGTTACGCTCACAGGGGGCAAAAGGGGCCAGGTCCACGAAAGCGCCCACCGGGCCGGACTCCCTTGGGTCTGAAGTGCCAAAAGGGGCCAAAGCGCCCACCGGGGGTGAGGCACCAGATTCTGCGGCTATTGATTCTTCGAAAAACGCTGCGGAAACGACGCCAGCGACTTTCTACATGATGAAGCGATGGAAGGGCATGAACGGATACTGCAGCGATATCTAAAGCCTGATCTGTTGATAATTGATGACATGGGCATGAAGCAATTACCAAAGCGATCGGGCGAGTATCTCTTCGAGATCATCATGCGTCGACATGAAGTGAATTCGACCATGATGACCAGCAATCGCCCTCTCGAAGATTGGGGTAAGCTGATCGGCGATGTTCCGAGTGCAACAGCCATCTTGGACCGCTTTCTTCACCGTTCAGAGTTGTTCCAAATTAGCGGCAATAGCTATCGTCTCGGTAATCGCGAAAAAGTGTCAAAAGGGGCCAAAGCGCCCACCGGGTCCGAAGCCGATAAAGAGTAATGAAAAATGGCTCCAAAAGGGGCCAATCTTCTAATTTCAGGGATTCTGCCCCAAATAAGCGCCCATGAGTGGCCCCTTTTGAAGCGCCCAATGACAGCGACGTTCTAACCTCGGTGACTTCAAACTTCGGGGTGGTACTGAGGAAACCACAACCTACTACGGAACACCCTAGTAGAAAAGCCATCAAGGCCAATACCCATCTCCCCAATTTCACACTCGAAATCATTGTTGATCCCCAATTCACAGACATAGGACATCGCTAGATAACTTCAAGAAATAATTGTTCGCATCCGGTCAAGGTACCGATCTTTAGCTTTCTTCGTGCGAGAAAGAAAACACAACGTTCGAGCCATTTTCATTTGAAGCGATGTCGCTGACCAAACGCCCCCACTTTCTCGGAGATTCCCGCTGAATAATGCTGGATTAGAAGGGGGCGTCCGTGAGTTTACTCCTCGACAATTGCATCATTCTTTAGCAGTAACTCGTCTAGCCGCTTAAGTCCATTTTTGCAGGCCCGTGTGAGATCATCCTTGCCTTGTACAAGCCACAACTGCAATTGCTTGACCAGGAAGGAGTTCGGAAGTGGAGGATTGTTGGTACCCAAAGCATTCAGTTCAGCAATCCAATCTCGTGACTCCTCATTGCCAAGATTCTCTAACCATTTCCGTACTATTTCTTTGTCGGAATCTTGCTTCTCCCTGCTAAAAAACTCCAAAAAAAGTAGTAGCTTAATCGCATCTATTGACTTCTCTTTTGTCCCAGTTTTGGAACCTAGCCATTCCTGAACGATTTGCTTGCGAACTCGTGCGAGTGCTTGGACTTGAATTTGTGGAGCAGTCTCGAAGTTGGCTTGGAGATCGTTTACCTTCTCTTTGAGCTGTTCATACTCAGATCGCAAATGACTAAACTCTCTTGCAATTTGATCTTGCTCCGACTTGTATGAATCCAGGGATTGCAGCATTGCCTTGGTATTGCTTTGCAACTCGACTCGCTCCGCTTTTTCGCGTTCGGTGTTATTGAAAGATACTTTCGTTTCCTTAAACTGCCTTTGGTTCTGCAGATTCAAATAGACCGAGTAACCTGAACCGATCGTAGCAATAAGGGAAAGTCCCCATAGCAATCTGAGTCCTTTACTACTTTGCTTCACGGTATCTCCCTGTACGTTTATAGTGCGTTGTTTTGGGGAAGGCTCGTTTGGCGTCGATACACGAACTGCAGTTTCGCAGGAAACATAGCCTGAACATGATAAATCGTAAACTTTGTCGAAGCGGAGGTTCTCAAAAAACGAATGCGTGCAAATGAAGGTGGGCTTTCGAAGAAGCTCATCAAAACTTGATTCACGATTCCTTTGCTGGTTGGTTTGCTCGACATCCCAACGCAACTCTACTTTCGAGCTCACTCCCGGTTCAGAGACCCGCCAACGAATGGGTTCGAAAAGTTGCCAACAAAGTTCCCTAATCTTGGTGATCTGCAACCCTTCCACCAAGATGCCCTCGATCCGCAGAGTATGAGGACGGTCCAAGCTATCTGGTCCGGCATCCTGAAAGCGAGCTATGATCAATCGGTTCGGAGAAAGAGGTAATGTGCCATAACAATCCGGATATCGACCTTGTTGACTACTGTTTAGCCATCGAACATAGCCATGTAGGCTTTCAAAGGCGTCAAGTAATTGCACAGGAAAGTCAGGAGAGTGCCCCAAAAGCGAGTAACTCCCAATTTTGGACTCGCTCATATTTCTGCCGAAGTAAGCTGAAGGAAAACTTTGCCAAGTTACCATGCATCCCCCGGACTTAGATACGAGTCAATGATTCGCAGGTCATCGGTACTTAACTCATCTAACGTGAATTCCGCAAACGGTACGTCGACATAGGACCTCCAATCTGAAACCACATACTGAAATGGCGATTTCTTGGCCAATATTTGAATTGCAAGGGGATCGCGACCGTTGATCATGGCGACTTTATCCGTCGCATTTCTCCAATTCGCCGCCAGTAAGCGAATATCGATGGTATCCCCCGCTTTCCAGTCGAATATGAACCTCTCGTTCTCCCATAGAACTTCTTTGGATGCGGAGTCCGACCAGTGGGTATTGCAGACCCGATCGTTAACCAGTAGCTCAATACCCTGGGTTCGAGGAGCTTCAAAACCGCCTGTTCTCTTAAGTTTGCAGGTGTATGTTCCACCTACCAAGAATTGTTTTCCAAGTTCAGCGGCACGACTAATCTTCGGTTTCTCATTGGCATCAATCTGATCACCGAATTGCTCCAAAAACTCGTTGATACTTCGAACCTTGCCTTCCAATTTGGAAGTGTCTGCAACAAGCATGTTCCTTATTTGAAGCCGACGCTTGGTATAGTCTGCGATTTTGAGTTGCTGGAGCCAATTTCGGACCTCAGAAGCTCTGGAGCTACCGGGAAATTGATCCAAAAACTGTGTAGCCAGATCAGGAAAGTTACTGGTCTTTTGGTCGAATGCGTTCTGGCAGCTCGCAAACAGCAAGTCCTCACTTCGAGTACTAACCAATTTTGCTAGTTCTTCATACCGCGATGTCAATCCGCCGGGATTTGCTTCTAGGATCTCGGCAATTTCTTTCTGTGTTTCTTTCAAGATCTCAACCGAGTTTGCGTTTCGAATTTTGGCTTCGATCTCGTTCTCCCGTTTGCTTAGAAGAGTGTTTCGTAGCTCTCGATTTGATAGGTCCTGAATACCTTTAGTTTCTTCCAGCTTTTGGTTCAAAGGCAGGTTTTCATCTTCCAAGACCAGTCGTGCTTGTCGGTTTGTTTCATATTGCCATCCCCACCACAGGGTCAACAGAATTACGATTACAATAGTTGCCGCAACCGAACCGATAGTTAGCTTATTCAGCAAAGGACTCCATACCCGCATGCGACGCCGTCGAATAACCCAACGAAAAAGTTCTTCGTATCCGTAGGGAGACAAGTTGGTGGGAGGGCGTTGATTCCCTTGTTGTCCAAGATCGGAAGTTATTTCATTACTCAAGCCAATGGACGAAAGCGGGAAGTACTCTACCTTGCCAGCCAACTGCCTAATCTTCAAATCCAGATGCTGTGCGTGCTGGCGAAAGTAATCACGAGCTTGCTCTGAGTTGCGAAGATTAGGAACTAAATCACATTTTGTGATAACAACTGCGATATCGGTACGTATCTTAGGTTCTTTGGTATGGTCATGAGATTGACTTTGCCATTGCTGAGAAATCGCTTGAAAATGAGCGTCTAGACGATTCGCTGCAAGTTGCTGCGCCTCATGATCACCCGACGTGTTTTGGAGGTCGATCAGAGGGTCGAATAGTAGAATCAATACGTCCGATTTGGCGTAATGCTCATGAAGTTCCTGGATTTTGTCATATTCGAGTTGTTTTAGTGCCGATCGAAAGTCCTCTCCTTTGTAGTCGGCCACCCTTACATCTATACAAAAGGAATCAAGCGAGACGCGGATTTTGAGGATCTTCGTTACTGTTGTTCCAGGGGGCCATTGGGCACTTCTCAAAGATGTTCTTAATTCATCGATGTACTTCACCGTCAGTGTATCGGTAGCGCGAACATTTAACGGTGTTGCATGGTTGGGTTCGCCAAGTACCGCTAGCCCTGCAACAAAACAAGTTTTGCCCGCTCCTTCAGATCCAAGCAAGCAGACCCGAAAATTCGACGTTTCACTAACTGTCAACTCCTTATCGGACATATCGTAACTTTCCTTCTCTGGGAAACGTGATCACTGCGAGGAAGAACAGAACAGCCAGGATTACTACATAGAGAAACCATCGAAGGAAGATGCCAAAGTTGGAATGCGATGCATTTGCTAAATCAATGGCGCTGCTGATTTGATTTGCTAAAGACTGAAAGCCTTCCTTTACCAAGTTTGCTGGATAGTCTACGACCGCCTGCACGACCTTATCTAAATTTGGAAGGGTTCGATGGACAAGCGTCGCCACAAGTCCTACGGCAAGTAAGGAACGATAGACAATTCTCCGTGTACTTACCGGTACTTTTTTCCAGGTATCAAGGATTTGCTTTCCCGCAGCAAGCGATTGACGGGCCACAGATTGACCGGTCTTGACGATAGCCAGTTTTGCAACCCAAGTCCCCACCTTCGTCTTGGCGATTTTGAGTGGTTGCGCAGCCATTTCGCTGACCTGACGTAACATGGATTTGTTGCGTTGTTTCGCCACAACTTTTTTTCCATTTTTCAGCAATTGCTTTTTAGCTTGTTTTTTGATCGCCAGTTTTGCCGTCTGCGAAAGAGGCTTTGTAACCATCGTTGAGGTTCCAAAGCTCATTACAAATAACACTCCTTCAGCCGAATCAAGAGCAGCCCAACCTAGCTCCCCCCATTCATTCGGTACACCTGTCGCCCAGTTACGGGCGACGTTTGCAAGTTCCCCTCCTGGGAAGCTTGTCCACCATTCTTTTTCGATTGGAGTACCGTCCGGCTGAAAATACTTGTCCAGCCAAGCTCGATTCTCCTCCAGCTGATCGATCCCAGAGTCACTAAATCTGGCAATGTAAACGACGGCTCTTACTCCAACAGATGGATCGGAAAGAAGCTTATGAAAGCGTTCCAATTCGGAATAGCGGAATAGAACATAAATCGCCAGATCACCGTATTGTGCAATCGCCGTCGCTGCGACAATTGCCTCATCTTCATAAGCGGCATACACAAATGCGGGTATATCTTGGCCTGGGAACTTTTCGCAGATTTGATTTGCAAGGTTAGGGACATCATGATTCATTCTGAGAACCATCACGGAGCTTTGCGCCTCTTTCCAAGTTGAGGGCTTTTCTGAGCGGATCAAATGTAGACTTGCAGCAACCCTCTCGTGACCTTCCTGCTCAAGTTGCTCACCCACAAAATCCTGGTTAGCAAAGACAACATCCAGTGTTTCCTGAAGTGGAATATGGTACTTTTTCGAACAATCATCAATAACATGGCCGAACTGCTCGAATAGCGGAAACACATCGACGCCTAGGTTAAGTTCAACGACTGCTTTCTTGAACTCAGGATGATGTTGCTTGGCACATTCTAAGAACGATGTTAGTAACTCTAGTTTTTGATCGGAGAGTATTGTCGATGAGTTTTCCAACGTATCATCGTTAGTGCCATACCGATCCACAAACGAGAGCATTGACTCTTCTAGCCATTCTGAATCTCGCTCTTGCAAGTAGTATTGTTGCAACTCTGGATTCTGAATTCGATCCAAAACAATGAGGCCGAATGCGTCGTCATACACTTTCGCCCAGGTCTCAGGATCATTGGCTGCCGCATTAAGTCGCGAAATGTAATCTTGTGCCAAAGCCGTATTCTCTGATTTAAGAAGAAGTTCCACAACGCTCGCCTGGGCCATCAGGAATTTCTCCTTCATTTCCGAGCTGTTCTGTTTATCGGGTGAAGTTGCCAAAACGGCGAGCTCATAGATTGAATCTCCCTGAAGTGACTCTTGTTTAGAAAGCATATCGGTGATGCCGCGCATCCCTCGCTCCGACTCTGTTCTCACCAAATGGGTTGCCAGTGCGAGCTTGTTGATTTGCTGGTCTTCACGAAATTTTGCTAATTTACTTGCAGCCAGCGGATCTTCTCGTTCCAGCTTCTTTTCAAAGTCGACTAGGATTGCATCGTATTTGTCTTTCGAAGTTTGGAATGCGCGTTCTGTAAAGCCCAAGCCCCAAACAATCCAAAATACGGTAAGGCATAAGAAAATGAGAAAAACAAGATGGCGATAGAGAAATCTGGAGAGAACAATCAGCATGCATCTGACGCCTTTTTTCACGACTTCGGCTTAGCAGGAAACTTCCCTGCTATACCTATCGGAAACGCGTAACAGGTTTTGTCAAATTTCTGCGATCGGCGTTCTGGGAGACGTTACACATGAGTCGCTTGGCTATTGTGGACAAACAACTCGAAAGCCCTGATTATTGACGACTTTCTGAGGCTCTAAATAGCCGCGAAAAGAAGATCTTAAAAACGGATCAGTATCCATAAAGGCTCCTCCTCGTAAGCAGCGAAGAGTTCCCTCTGGAGGCCCTTGGGGATGGTTTTCCGCTGCAAGCTCATAGGTCGACGCAGAAAAATAATCGAGACACCACTCGCGAACGTTTCCAATCGTGTCATAAATACCCCATGGATTTGGGGATCGACTCCCTACGATTCGCGGACCTAGTGAAGCTTTGGTGTTAAAGAGATTCCATGAGTATTGATCTCTCGCGCCCTCGGGAAAGGGAAAGATCCCCTCTGTGCCTGCTCGACAAGCGTATTCCCACTCGATTTCCGTCGGCAGTCGATACTCTTTTTGGTCTCTTTGACTTAGCCATGCACAAAAAGCAAGGCAATCTTCGTAGGTTACAACCGTAACTGGATAGTCTTTGGAGAGAGGATAGCCAGGGGAATACCAAGACAGATCTGTTCGAAGCTCTCCCCAACTCGATTGTCGATTGGCTATCCACCCTCCTTGCCCAGAGGATTCCGCAAACGTCCTGTACCCTGTTGCGTCCACAAACTCAGCAAACTGTCCTACTGTGACTTCGAAGATACCTATCTGAAATGGCTTCTCAATCAGGATGTTTCTTACAGGAAATTCGTAGGGTTTTGCATCGGGATCGTTTTCCATACCTCCCATACCAAATTTTCCAGCGGGAACCGCAACCAACTCCATCTTAATGGGGTATTCCAACGACTTTCGCCATTGTGTCCCTGTAATCTCCGTGGTCGGTACTCGCTCGATTACAACAATTCGACTTTCTCCTTCCCGCAGCTCTAGCTTTTCCGGGATAAGTCGCCGGTTGTTCGGAAAGACTAGTTCGATTTCATAAGCTCCAGGCTCAACGGTCAATGGCTCCTTTCTTCCTAGGAACACCAGGGTTCTTTGACCGTGGCGATCGATCATCACCATTTCATCATCTGGATTCGAATTAGTAACACTCAAAATCGCTAACCCAGGAGGTGAGATCTTGGGCCACACTGCAAATGCAAGGCATGCTCCAGTCACCAATATGAGTGCCAGAGTTGGAATCCATCGCATTCTGTGCCACCACAGGTTATTCGTTGCTATTCTTTCCGCATGAGTGATTTCTCGCAGTGGTTCGGTGACAGAGGCATAACGATCGGATGGTAACTCTGCCGACATTTTATCTGCAATTCGTAGAAGCTCATCGAGAAGCCAACTCTGTACCGAATTCAGAGGCGTTCTATCCACATATGTCAGGAGTTGCTTTAGGATTTGCCCAATGGCGAAGATATCGACTCGGTGATCAAGATTCTCTCCTTGAAGCTGCTCTGGTGCCATGTACTTCCTGGTTCCCGCAACCATTTCACGGTTATCTGAAACCTTGTCGAGAGACCTTGCCAATCCAAGATCGATGATCTTAACTTGCTCATCGCGTCCAATCATCACGTTACTTGGCTTTAGATCGCGATGCATGAAGTTCTTTGTATGGAGGTAGTCTACTCCCTGCATTAACTGTTTGATGACAGAAACGGCGAACGCAAGAATTGGTTTGTGTTTTCTAAGCCATTCGGATAGAGAGCAGCCATCAATAAACTCCATTACCAAGAAGAGGCGATCCTCTTCCTGCCATGCATCGTAAGCGACCACAAGATTGGGATGCTGCAATCTCCCTAAGCAACTGATTTCATCCAAAAATTGTTTCTGAAATGCAGGATCTGCCTGTTTGACCCTCTGAATTAGTTTCAGAGCAATGGGACGCTGAAAGTGGATATGCTCACCTTCATAGACCTCGCCCATCCCTCCCATTCCGAGGAATCGATCGATTCTGTAGTTTCGAATCTCACAAGGGATTGTGAGAAGCTGTGAGTCGGCTGGGGAGACATCGTGAACGCCTTTGTATTCTGCGCTTGATTCGATGTTTGGTCCTTTACTTCCAATTGCAGAGCCAAGGCTCTGTATGAATGAGTCCTCTGGTTCCTCCATACCAGCAACACGATTCTGACAATCCGTACAGTGTTCAAGGTGGGAACACAAAACTTCGAACCTTTGCGGTTCCAGTTTCCCAACGACCATATCGAAAAGTTCGGAATCGCTAGGACAGTTCATCGACGGTGCTACTTTAAGAAACCTGGATACCTTCAACCACCCACATTTACAAGTATCGCTCAGGCGTAACAGTTAGGTAACCCTTCAGCTAATTCAACGTATATCATGAAGGATACTTCTAAGCAATTTCAAGACACGGGCTTTGGCAACACGGAAGGCGGCGGGAGTCACCTGATATTGATGAGCGATCTCTGCAGTGGAATGCGATTCGGTGACACTAAGCCAAAACATTTCCCATGTTGAGGCACTCACATGACAGCGAGCGACCTGCATGGCCCGTGATTTCAATTGCTGGATTGCTTCTTCCTCTTTTTCCAAGTCGAGTTCGTCTTTGCCCACCGGCGTCACAAGATTCATCAATTGGTCTTCTGTGAGCAGGAAAGTCGCATGGTGGCTACGAAAAAAATCTACAGACTTATTTCGAACCAAAGTCCTAAGCCACCCCCTAAAACTTCCACCGTCACTTCGTCGTTCGAATCGTTCGATGCTGTTTGAAACATGCAGAAGCGTATCCTGCAAAAGGTCTTCCAAAAATTGCTCGGCAACTCCATTTTTCCTGAACCAATAGAGTAACAGCGGCGAATAGATCTCAACGAAATCAGCCCATCGCAGCGACGTTGAGGATCTCAAGTCCTGAAGCAAACTTGTCGTTGTCTTTGGATCATCCAAGGACTTTCCAGAATGCTCCATGAGCTGTTCCCTGTATCCAGTCGTTGTCCTTCGTTTCGTGACTCCATCAGGAGAAAACAAAAGCAATTAGATCGTCCTAATCAATAATTCTGTCCAGAGGTCGCTTTTGTCTGCCGAATCCACTACTGACTTTACACTCTCATTGAGATCCTCGAAAGGATCTTTCTTCGTGAATTCGCCGAAAGTCATGTCCCCAAAACAATGCTGAGTGATTCATAACCAAGTTAATTGATTCATTCACCGAACTACAATCGAAAGCGCAAACCACAGAGGTTATGAACATCAGCAATATAGATGATAACGAGATCGTTATAGCGAGATTGCCCGCAGCTCAACATCACAACGTCAGTGAAAGAATACTGTTTTTTGTGCCGAATTGACACAGGCCTTCGAGGTGGGGAAATCTGCGCAAATGCTCCAGCAAAACAAGTACTCCACTTTAGAAGTAGTCGCTATCCACTAAGTGTGGGGAAGTGATTTGTAAAGTGAATCAGGGAGTTACTTTACGTAGTTTCCCGAAAAAAATTCCCTGGTACTTTTTTCAATGCCCTGGAAGTAGAACATCATTGGATGCTATTGAAGCCATATGAATGCTTAATACCGATCTTCTTGCAGAACTGAATTATCTCGCGTCTATTTGCCCGCTAAAGCGAGCTATGGACCTGTTCCAACAGAATCCAAGCAACTCCAATGAAAATATCTTCCAAATCGAGCGTATGTACTACTTCCTCCTTCCTTCTTCCCTCTCGACGTTTGTAATTTTGATCCAAAAGGAAGCATGTCGTGGTGGTAAAAGCACTCACGATAAAGATGGGAAGGTAACGGACTTTTTCCTACACCACTCGTTCAACGGTAAAATCGTGAAAGTTGAGAGCAAACTTCCTACGAAGTCGTCACCAAAAAAGCAGCGAATTGAGAGGATGCCTATGCTCGTGCGAAGGAACACTTCTTGATGCGTGTCGGAACTCTTTTCGCCAAGATCAGCAGCTAATCGAGGTCAGCCTCAAAAATCGAGACCAAATTGCAGATCAGTTCTTCGCTTGGAAACTGCACAAAATTGAGTCGCTCGTTCTTGATTGTTTTTAGATAGGTGAAATGAATAGACTATCCTCGGCCAACTTTTTTGGCTCAGATCACACACATTGCAGTGTTTTCGCAAAGATTGGCCGAAGTTTATCACCACCTTCAGCGGTGTAACAGATCTCTGTATCTTACTATGACTAACTTGTTGTAGGTCTCTTAATTTGATTGTACGATTGTTTCGGTTGAAATTCAGCTGTATGAATTCCACCAACAGCCCTTCCGTTAAGGATTGAGGGAACTTGGCCAAACGGAGACACACATGGCGACTGCGACACTCAACGTGCAGGAACAAGGTCAGCTTGTAACCGTCGGTTCACAAAACTGGATCGTGAACGAAATTGAACCAAGTACTTTACCCACAAATGGCCTCAAAGGCTTGAGCGAAAACCAGACGCTTCTTCGTTCGCATTCCATTGAAGGCGATGGTCTTGGCAAAGAACTTCAAGTCATATGGGAACTGAAGCCGGGGGCCAAGGTCATAGAACGGGTCGCCCTTCCTGAACCAACTGATTTTGACTCACCAGAAAAGCTCGATGCCTCCCTTGATGCGGTTCGCTGGGGTGCCGCATCATCAGCCGACCTCAAGAATATCCAGCCACCGTTCCGCAGCGGCATTGAAATCGAAGATTATCAACTTGTTCCAGTGGTACGTGCGATCCAAATGCCAAGGGTCAATTGGCTAATTAGTGATGACGTCGGTTTGGCAAAGTCCACTAAAGACTATGCCGAAGACCTCGAATACGATGAGGCAACAACGAATGCCGTCGATACCGCTACTCGCTTGTTTGCGGCACCCACAGCGGACAAGAAAGCACTCCTCCAGAAGATGAAGGATTGGGCAAAGCGGGCAAAAGTTCAGAGAAACTCCAAGGCAGAGCACCTTGTTGCGTGGCTCAAGGAGCACCTCAAGCCTGGAGGTAAATGGAATAACCAGCGAGTCATCATATTCACGGAGTATCGGGCACCCCAGAACGCGTTGGAGGAAGTGTTGTCTGCGAGAGGATTCACAGCAAGTGACAAACTGATTACTATGTACGGCGGCATAGACTCCGAAATGCGGGAAGAGGTTAATACAGCGTTTCAGACCTCTCCTGAAGTAAGCCCAGTCAGAACTCTTTTTGCAACCGATGCTGCTTCTGGAGGCTTAGACCTTCAGTATTTCTATTCCAAACTGATTCATTTTGCGATCCCTTGGAACCCGAACTGGATGGAGCAGCGGAACGGGCGTGTGGACCGTCACGGCAAGAAGGCGGAAGTGGTATTGGTCTATCACTTTGTCGACGGAAACTACCGTAAACGAGCCACACGAGAGCTTGTTTGTACTGTATCAGACATGGATGCCGATCTCGAATTCATGATGCGAGTGGCACTGAAGATCGAGACTAGGCTCAATGTGGGTCAAAAAGAAGCTGGGACAGCCGGTGCTGTAATTGAAGAACCTTCGGAAGCGGTAAAGGCAAAGCTGCCAGTGCTCTACCCATCTTTGGTTTCATCGTTTGCATCGGCGATTGACGTTCGAATGAGACAGATGGTTGACGGTCTTCAAGAGAAGCTGGGTGAACGTGAAGTTAAGGAAGTCAATGACATCACTTCCATCCTGAGAGAATTGAAGAGGTCGATTGAAGCGGACCTGAAAGATCCTGTGTATGTCCTGCCAATGCTCATTGCGACAGAGGAGCAGGAACGGTTTGAGCGGAACAAGGACGCTATGCAAGCACGAGCCAATAATATCCCAGAGGAAATCAAACGAGAAACCGAAGCGATCAGAGCAAGGTTTGCAAATCCTCAAGCTCGAAGGTTTCCAGTTGCGGTGACGTTTTTGGTTCATGAAAAGATGGCGGAGGTGTGATGTATGCCAGCGAAAAGTGTTGTAGGAATTGATCTGGGCACACGAAAATCTGGTGTTTGCTGGGTCTCTGGCAATGATGTTGTGCGACTTCAGACATTCGAGACAGAAAATCTTATTGCCAATCTTACGCAACTCGAACAACAAGACCAAGTTCCTACTGCACTAGTTGTTGATGCTCCGATTGATCCTACGGCTGGTGCAGGCTTCCGTCGAATTGATAGAGTTTTTATGCGCGGTCTTTTCAATAACAATCATGTTGGTCTACAACCAAATAATCCAGATCTCTTGAATATGATGGACAAGGTTCAGGCTCTGGTTGAATGGTGCGGCGAAAGAGGGATCGTGTATTCGAATCAGTTTCCGCCCCCTCACGAGCGAGTTTTGAGAGAAACAATGCCCAATCCAGCATTTGGCATCCTTTCCAATCCGAATGAGCTACTGCAACTAAAGAGGAGATTGCGTTTTAGATATGGACGAGGTGAGAACGTTGCTCCAATAACAGTGGCTTTCGAATGCCTCGAAAATGCCCCTAATCCACTATTTGCTCCGTTGCAACATGCTCCAAAAAACTGGGCTGAACTTCAGCAAATTCCAAAAGACATTGTCGGTGAGCAGTCAGATGACCTAATTGCTGCTTTGGTCTGTGCGTCACTCGCATGGTGGCAAGTCAACTCGACTGAAATTGCTTATGTCAAAGAGGAGCGAGGACACTATCTGCTTCCCCCTGTCCGAATGATCCGACCCGAATGGCTCACTGAGATTTGCCGAATAGTCAATCACGCTGATTTCGACGGTGTTGAGACGAACGTCTGTCCCAATCGAAATATGTAAGGGTAACCTATTCCATGTCCACAGCACGACACCACGCTGAATGGCTTTCCATTGTTCCTGTTTCAGGACCATTTCAGAGTCTTCCTGTTCTGATGGAGGCCTTCAACACGGGACTAGAGCCTCATGAACCAGAACATGTCCAGCTACCGCGATAAGAGTACGCCAATTGGCAGGAAGATTTTGAGTAGCGAAAGTCTACCCCAGCACCACACCACAACGGGATTAAGTTCGCCATTACCAAAGCTCTGGACCTCGATGAGCGAGTGCTGCAGGAGGGGCAAGCGGTTCCATAATCCTTGAATGTCGAGTTGCCTTAGCACCAAGCAGTCTTGCGTCCCAGCATAGTCACTGTTGATCCTGCAACGAAAGAGCCTCAACTACTCATCCAATTCTATCCTCGGTCCGAAGAGCTCAGCAGCTATGATGCTGACTCTCCTTGGAACGCTTCCCCTGATACACGATTGACCGCGTTACTCCACGGATCTGGCGTGCGGCTTAGATTGGTAATCAACGGCGATCAGTGGATACTAGCTGATGCTCCAAAGGGTGAAACCAATGGTTAAGGCCTACATCGCTGTTTTCGCCTAGAATTGTCGAGAACGGACCACCACAAGCAAAATTGATGGTCTCATACAAGAACATTGAGGAACGCCCTCCGATTGCTGGGAAACTTGCGTTATTCTGCCAGACGAATCACAACGCTCCCGATCGTCCCGAATTAACGAACTCTACACACTATTCCTGAAATCCCGTAAAGGCCTCGCCACAATCAAATAACCTGAAACGCGGGCCATTCTTCTTCATCTGCCTCTTCTGGAACGACAACTTGTGTAACACATCCCTTGAAACGCCATGCCACTGGATGTCGTTATTGAACAAAATAGATCGAATTTTGTTTCGTCGAATGAGCCACTTGACTATGATTCTTTTTAAAATCTGGATTTTAATCTTTTGGGCATGTATGCGTTAGATATTTGTGAGAAAAGGACACTAGAAACCGTATGAAGAAACCGAAGAACCGGCGTATTGAAAGAGCCATTACGACGATCAAATCTCGGTACTCCATGGGGCAAGAGATCTTAAAGCAATGCCATACTAGATCGCGAGGAGGTCGTATTCAACTCCTTGCAAAGCAATTCGGTATCAATCGAGACTCAGCTCAGAAACTTCGCGCGATGGTTGACTCCACCAATGGCTATACCAAGAAAGAGTTAAATGAATGGTTCAGGCTCTTTCGAAGAAATGGATATGCACTTTCGATTAGCCACTTTCAAAAGCTTCTCAGTGTACCCAAGGGAAAGCTGCGAACCCGATTAACCGAAGCAGCCGTAGAATTCCGCTGGAGCAGCCACCGCCTACAACTTGAGATATTGTCTTGTCTTGGTCGCAGACGAGCTGGGGGGAGAAGACCAAAAGTTGTTTCCGGAGATGCATTTCGGGGAGAACTGGAAAGAACTATATGGACCTTAGACCGATGGCTGACACTTCATCTGGAAGCCAATGCAGAACTCGACACTGACTTGAAAAAGCAACTTCGAACTCTGCAGCGATCAATCGCAAAAGTGGATCTTTCGTTGCTTGAAGGCGGTAAGGGAAAACAGTGAGATCAAGATCCTGTTTCTGTTTCCAATTTCAAGCGAACAACACCAAGTTCCCGAGGCACTTAAAAATGCATCCTTCCCTTGGTCACTTATTAGAAAGAGTGTTTCAATTGATGTCGATATCCATTCAGTAGCTTCACAAATTGCAGAAACTTACTGCTCCTTAATTGCTTGCCGCCACACTTCCGCTAGCCGATACCCTGCCTGCACAGCTCTCCGTTGCGCAACCCGACCTGCGTTTTTCAGATAGCCTTCCGTCAATTCGATTTCTTGTGGCTTTTCCACAACACCCCGCCTCACAAGATGAAGCGAGCTTAGTACCTCGTCCGTGTAGACGTGCTCTACAGCCAGGGATCGACTTTCAGAAAGCCATCCAGCAGGATCAATTCCTGCAACAACCGATTGGCGGCCCAAGTTCATCAGTTCCGAATCTTGGGTAATCTCTAAGAACCGGCGACGATTCCCTCCTAAGCTCCAGTCACTTCCAAGCAATCCGTCCCACAGTGCGTGCATATTGCGTCTCTGCTTGGTGGGGATCGAATTGGCACCGCGATCTCCATCCTCTGTTTCGAAGACACCCTGCATATACAACGAGCCGGCATGACACGGTTGATGAGCATCCCCAACTAGGTGCCCCAGCCAGCACAGAGCTACTGCTCGATCCTCTGCACTCGTTGTTTGATCATGCATCGCACGTTGGCAAAGCTCCAAAGCCTGAGAGATATAAAGCTCTTTGGTCTCTAAAGTCGACTCTAAGGGGAGTGCTCTAGGTCTCTGTGGAATATTCAACTCGGAGCGATCACCAATTATTTGACTAGCCCCCAGTTCATAGTGCCAAGTGGAGCGATGAAACAACGGCTGCCGACGTGCCACATCTGGCCAGTAGGCGGCTCGCCCCACAAGCCAACGCTGCTTATCAAGTTCCGTTGTAAGATTATCCGGCAGCTTAAAATCCTCTTCAAATCGCGGATGCTTCTTCAGAATCGTCAACAACTTCTCTTGCTCATCCCCACTCAAGAGATTGAAAGCAATCACCGCGATCAGATGATGCCCACCTTCCGACCATGCATGCAATGGAACTGGCATCACGATGGCAATACCCCAGACAGCAAATGTCATCACCAATCGGGCAAATTTATTCATGGCTCTCTTTCCATTTTTCCGCTGTTTGCAATAAATCAAAATCTTCGGTTAAACGAACCGAGATCCCATGCTCATGCCCCTGCAGCAGCCAGTCTTCATAGAACTTTCGCAACCTGATCGACTCCGACAACTCAATGACTTTCCAGAACTGCCGAATCTCGACGAGCCAACCTTGCTGAACGCGGATATCTAGTAGGGCAGCCACGCCACTTCGAAACAACATGGCATAGGGCCCTTTGTGTTCCCCTTCACGTAGTTCCTTTAGCACTCCCCGAAAGGCCATCATGTAAATCATCTCACGGCGTTCCACAACCAATCTTGATTCGACAGACTTGGAACAACGGAAGACGAATTGCTTCAAGGTTTCACTCATCTAACTGCCTATAGCTCGACCGATAATGAAGCAGATACCAAGAATGAATAATCCCATCACCAAAGCTGCGGCAACATTCCCCTTCTTGATCTCATCAGCGAAGTCAATTCTCCACTCCACTAGATCGAACAGAAAGTAACCAATGACCGAAAGAACTATCCCAAGCCCTCCGAATCCAGCGGCAATCGCAAAAGAAATCAACATTTCGAATCCCCAATATTCAAAAGACAACGTAAAAAAAAGTCTATAGCACTGGCGCAATCGCACGGCTGTGGTTTGCAACGGCTGAATGAAAAAAACCACCGCAGCTTTGCCGAACCTGACAGGGTTCGCACGCGGATAGGTAGATATTCTTCCAGTCAGATATACTCTGACGTGACAGGTCCCATAGCTCCTGCGGCAAAACACATAGCTGATGATTGTAAATCGACTGCTCAATTGCGTTCTGACGAAGAATAGTACATGCCTGAGCTAGTTGGTCAGCGTATTCAACAGGGTCCATCCACAGTGCATTTAGATTGGCCCGTCCAAAGCCTATGGGTTCATAGCCCATCCACGCAACATGAGTCACAAAGGGAAGGTTCCGAGCAATGAACTCAGCCAATTGAGGAAGCCGATCGAACGTGTGCCGATGAACGACAACGCGAATTTCACATTGAATGCCTACACGCGCGAGATTTAAGATTCCGCGTAACGTTTGATCGAAGGCACCGTCAATTTGAACGGTATAGTTATGTCTACTCGCGATGTCAGAATAAAGGGGAATGCCGAAGACTAAGTCGGGATGAGAAACAGCAGCCACGCTTTTGGCCAATGTTAGGTACTGAAACAACCTTCCATTACTAAGGCAGTGCAAACCGGTTTGCGGAAGATGGAGATTGCACGACTCTATGATCTCGATGAGCCTTGGGCCGAGCAAAGTCGGCTCCCCACCAGTGATCCCAAGACACTTTGTTTCCCTGCTCATTAACGGTATGGCCTTAAGCCAATCATTCACGAGTTCGCTATCGTCGACCTTTTTGGGTGGCTGGGAACACATAACACACCAGGAATTACACCGTTCCGTGGCGAAAATCGCGTTGTTCAATGATTCCTTTCGGTACATAACCCAAATCTGTCCCGTCGCAGGAGCAATTCGGATGATATCGCCGGATCGAAGATAATGGAGAGTAGGAGGGAGGCAAATTATCCTCTCACCAGAACTTCTTGCGTTGAAACGTTTCAAAACGACAGCAAAATCGCCCCGATCTTCTATTTCATCATCTAATAGTGCGTGGTGCTGCGGTATCTCCGTACTTCGATCACTTGTAACACAAACCACCATAGGATCAGCATCAAAGGGGGTGGCAAAGCGATCGGAGAGAATGGTAACATCCGTTTTCATCGTGTCACCTAAAGCCATGATCGAAGTATACGGCCACGATCTGGGTCATCTTCGAGAATCGTAATGAGATGACGTAAAATCCCCATGCTCTTATGGCAAAAACCGCTTAGCGTTTTCCGTCCAACTACATCCCCCTGTGTTGCATGATGATAGACAGGATCGGAGCCGCAATAAGGAAGAAAACCGCAATCAGAACACATTGGCGTGCCTTCGGCCATTGTTTCCGATAGCATTTCCAAGAGTGAATCATTGGTAATCACGCTTTGAAAAGTATCTTGCGACAAATGCCCAAGCCGGAAACGATAGTCTTTCATTTCCGCGAGCATCCTAGACTCATCCGATGGATAAATCGATCCGTCGTAGTTGAACACCATGCAGGACAAACCTGCGCCTGCCGGTGATTGAAGATCAACATAGCTTGTTGGAAATGGCGAAAACATTTTTGTCATCAGAAGAGTTGCGTACTCCTCACGGAAACGATGACCGCGAAGATTTAGCTGGAAGATATGCTCCAAACCTCGCTTGTAGAATTCTAGCCATCCGTCACTGCCGTACCGTTGAACGGCCCCAGTCTTCACGGCAAAACCGTAGGGACTTAGACTGCGCAGGAAAATACTCGAAAAACCAAGTCGAACGTATTCGTTAATGATAGCCTCTGGCTGCGTAAGACTTTTTTCGGTGGTTGTCATTAACGCCGCAACTGCGTTTTCCCCGAGATACTTTCTAGCCAAGTTTACCCCTGAAACAGTACGTTCATATGAATCGTTGCCGGGTCTCGGTCGATTCCCGTTATGTAACTCTCGTGGGCCATCAAGACTTGTAGAGATTTGAATGTGATGATCGCGACAGAAAATCAACATCTCGTCGGTCACGAGAGCCAGATTCGTCGTAATTACAAAAACGATGTCCTTAGAAACAGTTGCGTTGCGTTCTTCTACCGCTCGTACTACATATTGAATCAAAGAGAAGTTTAGTAGGGGTTCACCTCCTTGAAATTCAATCTTCACATGATTGGACGGCGTCGCAAAGACAAAGTCAATTGCCTTATTCGCGTATTCGATTGTCATGTCGAAAGCTTGCTTGTCATGTGACTGTCGGGACACTTGGCAGTAGGGACAACTATGTTCGCAACGAAGCGTTACAACAAATAGAAACAGACTCGTCAGTTCCTTAAGTTGACTGAACTTGGTTCGAATCTTGCATGCAAGTAAGTCTAGGGCAACCGAGGATTCTTGATCGAAGAGAAAGTGTTTTGACTTCAAGTGATTATAGATAGTTGTATCGCCGTCAAGCTTGTGCTCGATCAAATGCAAAAGTTCCTGACGTTGTATTACACAGAACTCTCCACATTCATTGGTCAATACGTACCGCATTCCATCCAGCCGAATGAATCGAAATGGCAGAAGAGAATACCCCGCCTCCTGTTTCGATGTAAACTGCCGATACTCCCAAAAACCGGGCTTCAGAATTGGCAAGTGTCGCTGTCGCATATCCCAAGTACTCTCTTATTTCTTGGGACCAGCCAATCCAGCAATACCGAGAGGATCGTCTTGGTAGTCTGCGGATTCACCAACAGGGTCCAAAATCGCAAGAGCCGTAAATGCCTGTGCCAAGATAATGTTCCGGACATCAGCCGTTTCCTTGGCTACGATCCCCCGCAAGTGTTGATCCAAAACTTCGTTTGGAAAATCTGAACACTTCCCATGATCTACTTTCATCGTAAGGGGCCGGAAAGTCACTTCAATAACATCTTGAGATAGCGTACGAAATGAAACGGCGTAATTTCCAGTAAACCGATAAGCTGCCTTTTGAATCGTTTCAGCCGTAAACATAGACAAACTGAATTCGAACCTTTGCTCGCGGATCTCACTTTCCATTTGTCGCATCCAGTAGTTCCGTCTTGGTCTTCAATACAACGTCCTTCATATCGGTATCGACCAAAGTAGCCGACAAATTCGCTGGATCGATACCAGTCAGTATGTAGCCGTCATAGGATTCGTAAAGCATGATCTCCACAGGTACTTGCTTCTTTCTATCGAATAGTTCCACGGATAATGCACCATTCACATGCCGTCTCACGACTTTCAAATCAAATCTAGGAGCATTGATTTTCGGTGCGGCTTTCGGTGCTGTTGGTGTTGCAAGCTTTTCATCGCGTGACGAATCGGTTGATCGGTTCATAAATGAACGGCTATTTGTCGATCCAGATTGAGATGCGTTAGAACCTACGTTGGCACCGCTTCCCGAAGAAAACGACGAAGAAGAATAATGAGAACTATGCGATGAGTAACTGCGAGAACCACTTGACGAGACGTGCGACCGGTGTGAACTGTGAGATCGGTGCGAAGAATGTGACCGGTGCCCCACGAATTGTATAGATTCGGTTGCCGGTTGGAGAACCAATGGAGAGGCTTGAATTTGGCGACTTTTGGGATCAGCTAACGCTGAAAGTGCGGTATTTATGACGGGCTTGGTTACTGCTGAACCTTCTGCCGCTTGGTTTGACAAAAGAAGAGCCGCAGCCACCGCAGTGCCAGAGCTCAGTTGGCGAAGCTTGTCAAGAAATTTCGTCTTTTCCACACAATAACTCCCAGGGGGCTGCGTTGTTGCGACTGCAGATTGGCTTTAGTGTATCGGTCGCAAGAACCGCTAGTCAACTATTATGGTTCTGGTCAATTAGAAAAATCAGCCGCTTGGTTGTGGTAATGTAATAAAAGTGCGGCATAATATTTTTTGAATTAAGTGCAGCCTTCCCAAAGACCATTAGGGGGATTCTATGCCACAAGAACTGAGATCCATTTTCCTTTCGAGTACAATACTAATCCTGTTGACGCCAGGCTGCGGTTCGCCCTCTCCATCAGGAGACGGGCGAGTTCGAAATATCGACGCAAATTCAAAAACAGAAAAACCGGTATCGAAGTCTGACGAGAAAAAGGCTACTGCGCCTTTAGATAACGAGTCGGGCTCGTTGGACAAACAAGCCGGGAGCTCAGAACTCAATATCGGCGTTCCAACCGTTCCCGCACCTACTAATGACCTCGAAGAATCTTTCCCATCACCGAAACAGTCGCCTACTCATTCCGACCTCGATGGCATCGATCATGCGTTTCGATTTCTGGAGTTTCGCGAGTGGATTGCAAAGTCTGGGGGATATCACGTCAACGCTAAGTTTATACAGCTTATCGACGACAAAGTAGAGCTGCTCAAAGCCACAGGACAAACGGTTAAAGTCCCCATTGATAAGCTGTCAGATGATGACCTGGATTATCTCGAAAAGTGCATTCGGTTGAATCCCAAAGCCAAGGTCTTGATCGGGAAGGTCCTAAACATCTTTTCCGCCGATACGATTACCGTAGAAAAAAACGGCAAATGGCGACATGTAAAAATCCATGGAATCCTCCCCCCTCGAAAGCACGAGCCATACTACGAAACAACCGTCAATTCGCTCTCTGAAAAAGTGAAGGAGAAGTACGTCTGGATTGAGTATGTAACGACCTCAGAAGCAGATGACCTCGTCGGCGTAGTATACTCTCAAGGCAGAAATATCGGTCTTGAACTCGTAGCAGAAGGACACGCTTGGTTCGACCCGAAGACTAGCAATGATGCTTCGCTTAAAAATGCAGAGCTCGTCGCCAACACCAGAAAACTTGGCTTCTGGGGACTAGCTTCCGATAAACAGCCACAAAAGCCCTAAGTTATTCATAGAATCGAATTCAGCCTCTTCGAACTTCTTTAGCGCAAGCGGTCACAAAGCGACGGCCAGAAGGCAGCCAGAATAAACAGAAAGGCGTTCGCCCCCAAGGCGGCTACAATCTTTCCAACATTCCGCGAAGAATACCGTATCTTTTTCTTTCTAACCCTCCGATCGAAATGACATCTTTCTCTTACGGACTTTTAAACGACCGAAGTGAAATTTAGTGCTTTAGAAATTCGCAATGCAAACAGTTCTTCTCAGGCTCCAAAAAAAGGTGCTTACTCTCGGCTTCCGTCGCAAATCGTCAATGGCAATCATGGAGAGGTGCTTCCCTTCAACTGTAATCAAAAAATTCACGGAACATAAACCAATCGACCAGGGCACGTATTAGCTGGCTGCGTACTAAGCTCTAATGCCCCAGCGCATTCCTTAGGCAATAGAACCACTCCCTCACAAATACCCAATGAGGATGAGGATTGTGCGAAATGAATTCGTTCCGTCAGTTGCCATTGGAATAAGTTCCTCCAGAAGTCGCGATGCTCCCTCGCTCGATTCACTATCAGCACTTGATATTCCTTCCTGCAGCCGATCAGACTTCACTTTTATTTTCCGTCAAGCAAGTGAAGTCGATAATGAGCGGAAGGGGGGTATAGCTGAAGATGTTTTCTGGCTAGATTCTGACACGAAGGCTGGAGAAAAAGACGGCTTTGATTCAAACTTGCAAAGCTATCCCTAGCTTCATACAAGAAACTCCTCGACCCACTCCTTCTTCCGTCCAAAGTTCCGCAACTGCCTAAAAATCGCCCAATTTAGCTGGCTTTGGCATGGACGAACAAAATTCTCGATCGAAGCTTCAAGAGGTTTGTCCGTTGTATGCCAAACACCATCATGATTGCTAGGTATCGCAATTACCTTTTCTGAATAACGTTTAAACAGAGCAAAGAACTGAACCTTGTATCCGCCGACGCGCTTATCTGTACCATAAACTACATCACCCAGATGCAGAAAAAAACGCTGGACTGTTCGTTTGATGCTTAATTTCGAAGTGAGCAGACATTGCGTCGGCAACAAGCTCTTGCTTTGCTCTTTCGCCAGCAGCCACTTACTTGAGACCGATATCACCTCGGCAATGAACGATGCCCCTCCCACTGGCGGCAATATCATTCACTTACTTTTGTGTTATCATTTCCAACAAATCCGTACGCGGGACGCGTTTCGGACTGGGATAGCGTGCAAAAACTGCTTAACATTTTCTTCTCTGCCCGCCGGAGTGGCTGGAGCTGAATTGAAAGTTAATTCACCTTCATCGAAAAGAGATGTGCGAATCGAGTCAGAAGCAATGAAAGTAAGGTCATTGACTTTGTTTGGTTTTGCCTGGACTTACCTCCACTCTTACGATTCTTGTGACTTTTGATGTGTCTGCTTTCGCCATCTCAGCAACTACGGCACGCTTATCTACTGATCAATGCATCTACTTTTTGTAGAGGCAGTTCATTTGCAAATAACAGTACCTTAAGCGCACTTTTGCGAGTACGACTGACAGTTCAAATCTACTAGCCCCCGAGGCAAGCCATGCAGCAACGTGACGACGGAAGTTTCGTGTTTTCCCCCACCGACTTAGTTAATTTCCTCGGCTGCTCACATTCTACTGTTCTCGACATCAGATCATTTTCCGATAAGGCAGCAAAGGACGAGGTCTCAGAGAGCGATAAGCTATTGCGTCGGAAAGGTGACGAACATGAAGCTGCATATTTGGCAAGCCTGAAGGAACAAGGAAAACGGATAGCAGAGACCCCAAAGGACGCATCCCCAGCTGAGCGTTTCAGAATGACAAAGGAGGCTATGCGTAAAGGAGCTGATGTTGTGTTTCAGGCGGCACTTCTTAGTGAGAATTGGGGTGGTTACGCTGATTTCCTTGTCAAGATTGCCAGCCCCTCATCGCTTGGAGGGTATAGCTATGAGCCCGTAGATACGAAGTTGGCAAGGCATGCCAGAGCTAAACATATAATACAACTTGGGGTCTATTCGTCATTGCTAACAATCTTGCAGGAAAGGCTTCCAGCTCAAGTGCACCTTGTACTTGGTGACAACAGTACAGCCAGCTTCTCTGTAAATGACTTTATTTCGTACGTCCATCATGCTATGCATCGCCTTCAAAAGTTTGTTTCTTCTCCTCCTCCTGATTCGTATCCAGAGCCATGCGCACACTGCACATCCTGCCACTGGAAAGATAATTGCGCCGCCAAATGGAAGGGCGATGACCATTTGAGCCTCGTCGCCAATATCCAGCGTAGCCAGGCCGCAAAGCTAGAACGTGCTGGTATTAAGACCGTTGCTCAACTAGCAGCTTTGCCCAGAAATACGCTAATTCCGAATTTGAATCCTCAAGTATTCGACCGCCTGCGATCACAGGCTGCACTCCAGCTCGACAAACGAAAAACTAACAAAAACACGTTTGAGCTACTTGCATTAGAAGTAGGCCGAGGTTTCTCGCGGTTGCCGAGGCCAGATGCTGGCGACCTGTTTTTTGACATGGAAGGCGACCCTCTCTATCCCCAAGGCCTTGAATACCTGTTTGGCGTTAGTTTTCTCAAAGACGGTGCGTTGACGTTTCTGCCGTTCTGGGCGCACAGTCACGAAGAGGAACGCGCTGCATTCGCTAAGTTCATGGCGTTTTTGAAGGAGCACCTGACCGCACATCCCAACGCCTACATCTACCACTACAATCATTACGAGACGACTGCCCTTAAGCGATTGGCCTGCCAGTATGCGATTGCTGAACATCAACTAGATGACCTGCTTCGACGCAAGAAGTTTGTTGATCTATATACAGTAGTGCGTGGAGCAGTACGTGTATCGGAGCCATCGTATTCACTCAAGAACCTAGAAGTGTTCTACATGGACGAGCGTGATGGCAATGTTACGACAGCGGGTGACAGTATTGTTGTTTACAACAACTGGCGAGAGACAGGCGAAGCGCATTTGCTCAAAGAAATCGCCACTTACAATGAAGTCGATTGCGTCTCGACGGCAAAGTTAAGGGATTGGCTTTTGAGCCTTAGACCCTCAACTGTGGCGTGGTTCGATGGTGCGGCAGCAACTTCCGGTATGGATGCGGCAGCAGAAAAGACCTCTGCACGACTGGAGCGAGAAGCTCGTTATCTTGATTTTCAGTCAAAGCTCTTGATTTCGGCGCACAGTGGTGACTGCCGGGGACCTTTAGCCGATTTACTTGAATTTCATGCACGTGAAGAAAGGCCGCAATGGTGGGAATACTTTGACCGTCCCTCCCACTTAGAAGAAGAGTTACTTGAGGATTCGGAATGCCTGGCCGGTCTAAGGCTGGCGGGTCCGCCGCAGACCGTGAAACGGTCACTACTTCACACATACCGATTCCCAGCGCAAGAAACAAAACGTAGGGCTGGCGACAAGGTTATTGATGTTTCTTCGCTCACGGCTGCGGGAACCATTGAATACATCGATGAGGACAAACTTCTCGTTGAAATCAAACGAGGAGCAAACAAAGGCCCGCTTCCGGATAGCCTAAATATCGGCCCCGGAGGCCCCATTAGAAGTGATGCGCTTCGAGAGGCAATCTATCGATATGCAAGCAATATTCTGGCCGGTGGTAGCTGCTACCCAGCGATCGGTGATATTCTGACTAAATCAGCTCCCAGACTCAAATCACTTGCGAGCGGACGGCCAATCACAGAAGGGGATGATTTACTCGCTGGTACCGTAGACGCCGTAGTTGACCTTGCGGATTCTTATCTTTTCGTTCAAGGCCCACCGGGAGCAGGCAAAACCTACACAACTGCTCACACAATAGTGGAACTGATCCGTCGAGGCAAAAAGGTTGGAGTCGCTGCCAACTCTCACAATGTCATTCACAATTTGCTAGATGTGATTGAGACAATGGCAATTGATCGGAAAGTCACCTTTGAAGGTGTCAAGAAATCATCTGCGGGGAAGCCGGAGTCCATCTATAGTGGTACCTTCATCGGAAGCGAAGAAGAGAGTGAGAACATCAGTCTTTCTGCTTCACTACTGGCGGGATCAGCTTGGCTATTCGCTCATGAACGATTCGACCAACATCTAGACTATCTATTCATTGATGAAGCCGGACAAGTATCTGTCGCCAATGTCATAGCAATGGGTGTTGCTGCACGTAATATCGTGCTGGTCGGCGATCAGATGCAATTGGGACAGCCTATTCAGGGCGTTCATCCTGGAGAAGCAGGATTATCGATACTTGACTACTTACTGGCCAAGCAAGCGACTGTGTCGCCGGAACGAGGAATATTCCTTAATCACACGCGGCGACTCTGCCCAAGCATTTGCCAGTTCATCTCAGACGCATTCTACGAAGGAAGACTCACTCCTGTTGAGGATAATCACAGGCGACTACTTGAATTCAAAGCTCCAATCGCCGGAATCTCACCGCACGGTATCCACTTTATTCCGATTTCTCACGTTGGTTGTTCTCAGAAGTGCGAAGAAGAAGCCAAAGCAATCAAAGACTATTTCGGTCAACTTCTTGGACAGACTTTCAAGGACAAAGATGGAACGACTCGGCTTATGACCGTCAGTGATATACTGGTGGTGACACCCTACAATGTTCAGGTGAATCACTTGCGGTCGGTACTTCCAGGCGGTGCCCGGGTTGGAACAGTAGATAAGTTTCAAGGTCAGGAGGCGCCGGTCGTACTTGTTTCAATGGTTACGTCTGACGCGGAATGTCTGCCCAGAGACATTGAATTCCTCTTCAGTGCAAATCGTTTGAATGTGGCCATATCTCGTGCTCAGTGTCTCGCGTTGGTTGTGGCAAGTCCGAAGCTACTCGAAGTGCCGTGCAAGAGCATTGAACATCTCAGGCTTGTAAATAAATTTTGTCAGCTTGCATCGTATGCGAGTTCAAGAAACGCGTTTACCAATGCGGAAGATACGCTCTTTCATAAAAACCGCATTGGCTTCACAGGGAGGTAGCCTTGGCTCGCGTTAATCGCTCCCGAAAGGACCAACTTGAAAATACTCTTCTTCATGTCCAGTGTCGGTTTGATGGAACACCACTTTCATGTGTAGGAGACCTGCTTGTCCACGTAATTTCTGAAGTGCAACGCTCCCATGAGGCCGGCGGTAGCTCAGCAGATAACGCGGCACGGATTTCCACATATGCAATCAAGGTACTTGAGCTATTACCCAAAAGCTTTGGAAAGCGATTCGCTTTTGATGCACAGTTGATCCGAGTTTTGGCCGATGAATACTCGCAGGGCGGTGCCAAACTTTCTGGAATGCTGGTGCCCAAGCCATCACAGTCCTGGGGCCATCAGACGGTATCGATGCCATCTACGGACGGCACGACCACCTATGCGGTAGATTTAATCCATTTGCCCGGCGAGGATAATGTCGAGGACATTACCTTGCTAGATTATCCATTCATCTGTCATGAGCTTGGCCATCATATCTTGTTCAAGGACGGAGATGGATTCATCGCTTTGTTTTCAAAAGAACTAGAATCAGTTTTGTCTGGATTGCAGAGGCGGACACTGGGTATCAGAGGTTTTGCACGACAGATAGCTGAAGCCACGACGAATCAGATTCGACAGTATTGGGCACCTACGCCAGATCAGTTCAACTGGGCTCATGAGATCGCCGTAGATGTGATCGCCATCTGGCTGAGCGGCCCAGCGTATCTTGCCGCAATTCAAGATGTAATGGAGGACGACAACCTGAACCCATTTCAGCTTGGGAAAAGTCATCCAACGTATGAAACTCGTGGCCGTGCTTTAATCGAAGCTTCAGAGTGTCTTGGATGGGCGTATTACACGGGACCTTTTCGAACTCTACTGTCGCGATGGGAGGCTACTCCACCCTCCGGCGACAGGACCAATCTGCATGTTGCATGCGCTGATCCGCAACTCATTAACGCCGCCGTATCTGCAGCAATCAAGACTTGTCAAGCATTATCCCTGCCAAGCTGTACGGCAGCCCGTGTTGCTGCCGTGGAGAATGCACTTCGAGAAGGTCTTGAGATTGAGTTGGGTACCGATTTGCTTATTGCAGCATGGCTCCAATACTGCCAGTCAAGTGAGGCAGATTATCACGCATGGGAGATAGCAGCCATCGCTCGCATTTTGGCAGAGATTACAGAGTAATTCCCGTTATCCGGTAGGAGCGGGCCGACTGTAACGCCCCAACGTCTGAAACATGCAATACCCAGGGCAAGCTCATACCAATGTCCGGCTTTGTGAAGCACATGTCCGCCTCCCAAAGAAGGTCA
>JAFLCP010000093.1 GCA_017303505.1 Planctomycetota bacterium
CTCGCTCGTACCATCGCCCCATTCCACAGTCACTCGATGAGTATCCAACGAACCAATATCGCTGAAGACTCCGTCTAAGTTGACACTGCCATCACTGTTTACACCAAGATTGACCTGCATCGTCGGGAGTGCAGCTGTCTGGCGAAGAACCACATTGTCGATCACCGAGCCAAAGTCACGCGAATTGCTGAGGCTAACAAACTCGAAAGTGTGTTCGCCAGCAAACAGATCCAACTCGAAACTGTAGTTGGTTAATGCATTGAGCGTTGGCAAAATCTCCGCGAACTTTTCACCATTCAACCGGACTTCAATACCATTGTTCTTGTTGTCTGTCAGCCGTTTTGCGACATCCAAGCTGAGAACGAAGCGACCTGGCTTCGCAATGGTGACGGTTTGCGCGATGGAGCGATCGCGATCAAGCTCTGCAACTCGATTACCTGCTACTACTCCGGTTCCGAAGTTCCCTTCCTGAATTTCGATAGTATTGTTCTTTCCAGTTGCCTTCCAACCTGGAATCAATCCGTTGGCAAAGGTATCCCAAAATGTTCCGTTCTGGCCACTAATAGTGAGTGGTGGCGTGTTTTGGAAGTTACTGTTTACAAAGAGATTGCTGCTATCGAACGAACGATCGATACCGTTGATCGAATCTTGATTCAACAAGATCTTTTGCTGTACCGACACATTGTCGACCACCGAACCATCGGCACTACTTGAACTGAGGCCAACGAGTCGTAGCGTGTGTGAACCTGCAGCCAAAGCCACATTGTAATTGAATTTTACGAGTGAATTCAGAGTAGGCTGGATGGTTGCCAACAGCTGCCCATCCACGTAAATCGCCACGCCGTTATTTGCAGCCAGCGTATTGCGTTTCGCAACATCCAGCGACAACAAGTAATCGCCGGCACGCAGGACCGTAAACGTCTGGGTGATTTCTCGCCCGGCATCAAGTTCCGCAACCTGGTTAAGGTCAGCGTTACCTGTTCCATGATCGCCTTCTTGTATTTCGATCGAATTCACTGCGCCGGTTGGTCTCCAACCAGGAACTTGAGACGAATTGAAGATACCGAAGAACTGGTTGTTCTGACCGCGTCGATTCAGATTTGGAGTCTTTTCGAAATCGCCATTGAGAATGAGATTGTCTCCCAAGGTTCTCGCGAATAGCGTTTCGATAACCGGTGCGACGTTCGAAACGATGACCGGTGTCGTCTTCTCATCCCACTGACCATCATCATCCGTAACACGAACCGTAATTGTGTATTGATCACTGCCCGTCGAGGTTGGATTGTCATCCAAATATCGATGCTCGAAGCGGAACGTCTGCGTCTGCAATTGAGTTGCATTAAACGTATACGTTTCGACATCGTTTGGACTGAGTGGATCTCCCCAGTTTACGACAACCGTAAATGTATCGAGGGTACCTGGATCGCTGATACGCCCCGTTAAAACGGCCACACCATTCTCAACGATCGCTTGTACCGAATCGAGCGATAGTGTCGGAGCAACGTTGTTGACGGTTACAACCTTGCTACCCTCATCAAATTGGCCATCATCATCGGTCACTCGAACTGAAATCGTATAACGATCGGTATACGTTGCAGTAGGGTTATCGTCCAGATATCGATGCTCAAAACGGAACGTTTGCGTTTGCAATTGAGTTGCATTAAACGTGTATATTTCAATGTTATTGGGACTGAGCGGATCACCCCAGTTCACGACCACGGTGAAACTATCCAACGTTCCGATATCACTGATGCGGCCGGTCAGAACAGCAACGCCATTTTCAATGATGGTTTCCACATCATTCAGTTCAAGAACAGGCTTTACGTTGTTTACGCTAACCGTTTCACTCGCGAAACCTACCCCACCATCCTTGTCGGTAACACTGGCAGAGATTGTGTACACATCGCTGATACTGTTCGATGGATTATCATCCAAGTATCGATGAGTCCAAGTAAAGCTCTGCGTACCAGTGCTGCTGGCGGATAGGGTATATGTTTCGATGTTGTTAGGACTTAGTGGATCGCCCCAGTTGACTTGCACCGTAAAGGTATCAAGTGTACCAGGATCTGTGATCGTACCCGTTAAAGTGGCTACTCCATTTTCATCAATGCTGCTTACCGCATTCAAACGGATAACAGGATCGACGTTTGTGACGACCACAGGAACAATCTCGATGGCTGCCCCGCCATCTTTATCGATAACGGTAACCGTAATGTCATAGAGATCGTCCAAATTGTCATCGAGATAGCGGTGGCTGAAATCATAGGCCCCGCCACTCACTGGAATATTCTCTTCCACATTTCCATCGCCCCAATTGATGGTGATGACATGCGTATCAAGAGTACCGACGTCCGAGAACGTCCCTGTCAATCTAGCTATCCCATTTTCAAGAATTGCCGCCACAGCGTTGGCCGTATTTAATGGGTTGGTATTGGTAACGGCAACCACTTCGGATTGCTGAGCAACCCCACCATCGTCATCTCTGAGAGTAACTCGGACTTGATAGAGATCGTCTGCATTGTCATCGAGGTAACGGTGCGATCGTTCGAAGATACCTCCGGTTACTCTGACACCATACTCGATCGTGCCATCACCCCAATCGATATCTACCGTATGTGTGTCCAGCTCTCCGGCATCGGAGTAAATGCCACGCAGTACGGCCTCTTCATTCTCGCTGATCGGTGCAATAGTCGTAAGAGTCAATTCTGGGTTCACGTTTGTGACCACAACACTCTTAGCTTGTGAAATCGAGCCACTGTCTTTGTCCACAAGCGTGGCACTGATTTGGTAAAGATCGCCCGCGTTGTCATCAAGGTACTTATGAGTCAACGCAAATGTTCCATCGGATACGGGAACTCGGTCAAACGTACCATCACCCCAGTTCACAAGAAGTTCATGGGTATCCAAACTACCTGGATCCGAATAACTACCTCGCAACGTCGCCTCACCACCTTCGACAATCGCCTCAACATCTTGCAGCACCAAGTTCGGATTAACGTTTCCAACCGTCACATCAACAGTGACAGTTGCTGAGTTACCGCGTTGATCGGTTACAGTTGCCTCGACTGTGTAGGTACCGTTATCGTCTGGCGTGAATGGGAATATACCTGTCGCTTGCGCTTCAGAAGTTACGAAGTCTTCGCCATTCTTGAGAATGCGGAAAGAATAGGACAAACCACCTATCGAATTGACTCCCGTGGCCCGAACCGTAAGCTGACTACCTTCCGAGCGTACTCCCTCGATTGCGTCAATCGTGAGTGTTGGTGCGATGCTTCGAACTGAAACCAAGAATCGCTCAATTTCGCCCGTATTCGTGTTGGTAATGGTGATAATCGATGACCCCGCAATACCGAAATCTAAAGTGAGATTCGGCTTCTGCAAAGCCACCGTCACAACCGACGAATTGCTGCTGGTTACAGCGTAATTTTGAACTGGATTGTAGTTTCGGAGGAATTGCGACAATGGCAGCGATTGACTGGGAGATCCTTCGTCCACCGCAATTCCCGAAACTGCTACGGATTCAAACGTACCGTCATACAACAAAACGCCATCATTATTTGTCGCACGCAACAATCCGTTTTGATTCGCAAAAGATGTGCCTACATCCAGACGCAAACGGTCTTGCTCAAATGGATTGGAGCCGGTGTCTGTAACCCGAATCAATGATCCAGCTACGTTGGTTCCTATATTGGCTAGGTAGAAGTCGCTTCCATCTTGACCATCGATAAAGATCGTAGTCGACGTAGATACTGCATTGATTTCAAAACTATCGTTTCCACTACCACCTGCTACGCGAACCGTATCAATATTGGTGATATCGTAGACGAGCCCGTTTACGATCACCCGATTATCAGTGATTTGGATGCTGTCGTTGCCATTCGTTCCAACTACCGTGAAGATATTGGAGCTCGAGTTATTATCGGTAATCTTCGCACTTTGGGTATCTACGATGGTGTATTCATCGTGGCCATCGCCGCCGTCTACTTCAACGGCTCCGTCAAAGCCCTTCACCTGAATAACGTTCTCGCTCGCACCGCCGGTCAGTCTTGTCTTTCTGAAGTTCTCGATATTCGCGGTGTCACCCGGACGAGATGTCAACTTCCTTTGGGTCAACGTCCAATCTGTATCATCTGCTACATCGAGGAAGTTATTGCCGCTTCCGCCATCGATTTCGAACGAACCCTCACTCGAACGATAGGGGCTATCCATGTTCGATGGCAGTGTGCTGCCGTCTGGCAAGCCGCCGACATCGCCGGTAAAGATGAGATTGCCCTTTTCTGTTGGATCAAACTCAGACGACTTGACGATTAAGGTGTCTTCGCCACCGTCCAAGTCGACGCTAAAGTTCTCCAAGCCGTAGGCTGTGAGCCCTTCTTCACCGACCTCCAAAATATCATCGCGGAAGCCGGTGTAGATCGAAACATTGTTCACGTCGAAGAAGGTCAGAACAGAGGTGGAAGTCCCACCAACAGTACCTGAAATCGTGTTTGCCTGAGCCCCAGCCAATAAGATCGCCTGTTCTTCAGGATAGATCACAACACTTGGGGAACCAACGCTGCGGAGATAGGCATATCCAGCCCCATCGGTATCGGTCGAATTGGGGCGACCGTTCAATTGTGGCGCACCCACCAACGCTAAGTTACCGCTGAGTGCAACGGCATAGCCCATTTGGTCACCCGCTTGAGCGTCCGAACCAAATAGCGGATCTACATTGGTCTCAAGAAGCCACTGGCCATTCTTTAGCGAGTAAGCAAAGGTCTCGCCGGAATCAACACGAGTATCGCCCGTTGCAAAACGGTGATCTCTTCCTGGTGCTCCGACCAAGATGCGTTGATCCTCAATCACCACGGACGTTCCGAATCGATCTTGTGCCGCAGCGTCATTACCTAAGGATAGCGTCGCTGTCAGCACAAACTGACCGACTCGCTTTTCATACACATACGCTTCACCCGCATCGATCTTTCCAGGTAGATCGTGATTTGGGGCACCGATGACAATGTTTTGACCACTGATGCTCACGGTCGAACCGAAACCACTTCCAGCAGCTCCGAATACCTGGTCAACGAGATTCCAAGTGGTTCCCGTTCGCTCCCAGATGTCTACCTTCGCGTTGCCGGGAGCACCGACAAGCATTCGATCACCATCAATGGCTACTGCCGTTCCATAACGATCTGACACAGAGTTAACCGTGGCACCGACTGCCTTGAATTGTCGTGTCCAATTGATACCGTCTCGCACAAAGACATACACGGAATTGCCGTTGGGTGCTCCAATGACTGCCGTATTTCCGCTGATAGCCACAGCCGCCCCAAATAGCTCGTTCGCATTATCTCCTACAAACTTGGTTTCTTGCGTCCAGCTTTCGCCAATTCCTGTAAATACGTAGGCCGAGCCGCGACCGTTGCCGCTCTGTGGTGAACCTGCGACGAGCGACAAACTTTGGCTTCCACCGTACATACTCACGGACGAACCAAAACCATCACCTGTTCCAATATCATTGGGTTGCAAGGTGGCGATAGGCCGCTGATCGCTCGGAGCTTTTTCTGCGCGGAAGATGAATACAGCTCCGCGCTCATCATAGTCTTGTGCTCCAACGGCGGCTGCCGAATCTCTCAACGCCACTGCGCTACCGAGCTTGGCAATCGGAGGGGCAGTGGGGACAACAGTGCTGCCTGAGTCCCACGCTGGACCTCGCATACGGAAGTTGTAAAGCCGGGCATCCAAACTGCTATTGGTTGGATCGGTTCCGACGACGTAAAAGTTCTCCGAAATCAACGATGTGCCATTACCGAACCCTCTGCTAGCCGTATTGTCCGGAACGAGACTATTGCCGGAAACGGTGTAAGGCGTGAGGAACAAAGAGGGGAATGATCCGTTTGGCCGCGAAGTGCCATAAATTCCGACAACGCCTCTTCCCGAACTATCTTGTGGGTTCCCAATGGCGGTTACGTTACCGCGAATCGTCATCGTGTCGGGATCGTTGGTGTTTAGAGAGCTACCGAGATTGGCCGAGCCAACAAAATTGCCCGTAGAACCATAAAGCTGAAGACCTGCTGATGTGCGAACCGCAAATACACTTCCTCCCGCATCAACCACGGTTCCGCCGAAACCGCTGCCGTTTGTTCGGCTGTTAACTCTCAAAGGAATAAAGCCACCTGCGTTTGTCGATAGGTTACTGTCATTTCCTCGAGCGAGTTCGTAAACCGATACGTTTTGTCGATTAGGTGCGCCAACGGCAATGGTATCACCGTCAAGGAAGGAAACTTGAGATCCCCAACGACCGAAGGATACGTTGTCGTAACCAGAAATCACACCGCTATACGGAACGCCGACCGTTCGAGAAAATGTGCGGAACGTAGGTCCGATGGATTCGACAAAAATCTGTTCGTGGTCATCGTTGTTTCCAACTTGCGACACATACATGATGCCGTCGCCGTAGTTTTCATAAACGACATCAGCTTCCTTCTTATCACCACTTCCAGTTGCCGTATCACGCAGGATAACTCGCGTGTAGGGCCCCAAGATCAATGATGAAGCATCATCATCGAGCACACCCGTCGATTGGAATTGACTCTGTGCATAGAACCACAGACGCGTACCGCGGAAGTTTGAGTCCTTGAATAAAACCGCTGACGCAGCACCAAGAGTGCCCACACCGGAGGCGAACGCTGTGATCGGAACGTTATAGTACTGAATGGCCGTGAGTGGCAAATTGAAATCATCTGGTACCAAAACGCGATTCGGTTGCCAGCTACCACCCCCTTGCGTGAAAACGAAAGCAGCACCTGGGTTGGACAGGTTCATAAAGCCACCTGAGTTACCAGGTGTGTTGTAGCCAAAATTGAAACTTGGAGCACCAACGACCAATTGGTTTCCACGAATATCCACGTCGCGTCCAAATTCTCCGCTACCGCTAACTTCCTGAGGACTGGTAAACCAAGACTGACTTGCATTGTAAGTGTAGACATAAACCCGATTGCTTCCAGGCGCACCAACGGCAAACTGGTTACCACTTACGGCAATCGACGCACCAAATTCGGCATTGTTTGCGTTAGGTCTCAACGAACCCAAGAAACGCCAAGACAACCCTTCATTGGCATAGAGATAAACTCTACCTTCGGTTGGGGCCGCGACAAATAATGTGCGCGTATTTGCATCGTAAACCGTAGTTTTTCCAAAACCAGTATTCGCACCGCCGGTTAGTACTTCCGCACGTAGAGATTCGTTACTTACCTGGGGAATAGCACCTGTAGTCGTAAATGTCCGTATTGATCCAACATCAGCTTGAAGGATGTTATTCAGTGAATCGGTCTCATTAAATCCAGGAATGCCTACCACAATTCGGTTATTGAAAATCGAAACTGCGGTGCCAAAGTTATCAGGCAACGGTGCACCGCTACCTGCATCGGCACCAGCAGGGCTGGCTGCTGTGAGCTTACCAGGACCACTGGCACCACTTGAGCGCGTCCAAGTTGCGCCATTGCCCGAGGCGGCGCTCGGCTGTCTGTAATACACATAAGCTGCGCCACTATTAACCGCTGGCGTGACATCGGCCCCTGGGGCCCCCACAACAACATAATTGCCAAAGGTCGATACGGCTGCTCCAAATCGATCGAATTCATTTCCTTCTAAACTGGCCTCGTTCGCGGGGAGACCAGCCTTCGCCGTTAAGCGTGCCTCCAATACCCAAGAGCCCGATTCGCGATTAAATACCAATGCTCGACCGTGGTCCCATTTTGCTGAAACAGGTGGACTCAAATTCGCATCGTCAGGAACACTCAAGTCGTCCCAACCTGGAGCTCCGATGACGAATTGATTTCCGTTGATCGATACCGACTCGCCAAAGCGTTCGAAGTTCTGAGGATCAGCGGGTGAGAAGTTCTGGCGGAATTGCCATGAAAATCCGTCGAATTCAAAGTATGAGACGAGCCCGATCGGACTACCGTTACCCTGTACATAATCGGGCAAACCGACTAACGCACGGTTCCCAGATATCGAAACGGCTCGACCATAGTCACCTGTAAAGCTGAAGCGATTTCGCTCCGACCAAGAGTTTCCAGACTTCACGTAAAAGAATGCCGTCTCATTCGAATCTGTGCCACTGTTTGTACCTGGCTGTCCAACTACCAGCTTATCGTTTGAAATGGCAACCGATGTACCGAATCGATTACCGCTAGTGGTGGTCGATCCAACAATCTTAGCTTGTTGACTCCACGAAGAGCCGCTTCGCCCGAACACATAAACAGCTCCGGCATTGAAGCCCCGTTCGTTATCTCCTGGAGCACCAACAAGAAGCGTGTCACCGGATATCGCCACCGAGTAACCGAAATCTCCTCCTCCACCTTGGCGATAATCATTTGGACGCAAAACGGCTCGTTCCGTCCAGCCCGTACCATTCCACTCGTAAACTGTGGCTTCACCGTAGGCCACATCTTTCAATTTGGAACCTACCACCAAGAAATTGCCGTCTTGAGCCGTAGTTCGTCCAAACTCTTTCGTGCTGGCCACAGGTGCAATCGTTAACTTGGCTTCTTGCTTCCAACTAACAACGCCTTCTACTACCAGTGTGTGCAAAGTGACCGTCGACAAAGACAAATCACTGACCGTTGTACTCCCCACGGTTAGGTCGGCAATATCACCATCGGCCGTGCGAACTTGCAAATCGGGAAGGCCATGAACGATGACAGGCTCAAGACCTGCAAACGCAATGCTGGTGTTGCTCAAGGTCAAGCTACCCGAACCGGCCAAGGCACTACTTGGTCGGAATATGGCTCCGCTGGTGTCCCCATCACCTGATACGCGCAATGTATCGCCGACAGTGTCGTGGGTACCACCGTTAAAAGCCAAGCTCAAGTTCGACGTGGGCACGCCCACGAGTATTTCCGTGGCGGTGCCCGCCATGAGGCTACCTGCTTGGAAGAGCGCAGAGTCTCCGCCAAAATTCAGCACGATACCACGCTGTGTGTCAAAGCTGCGAGATGCTGGGATCGCTTGCCAATCGCTTGTCCGACCCGTGTTGGAGGCATTCGAAATCGTTTGAGCCTGCCCAGCCGAATTGACAACACGGAATTCCCATTGGCTATTGTTCAATCGAGTCTCGACAAAGAGCCGACCGCGTTCAAACGATAAAAATTCGTTGGAAACAACACCAACACCAACGCCAATTAATGTCGTTTCTAGTGCGCCACGCTGAACGATGGTCGCCTTCGCAAAATCAGCAAACAGAATATCGTCACCGGCTTCACCATTGAACGTGAAGGTCTTCGATCCGAGAACCGCACCATTTTCCGCAGTAACGCTGTCATTTCCAGCTCCTCCGTTGAGCGTGATGTTTCGGTCGTAAGCCCCAGAACTCAGTGTGAAAACATCCGCTCCAGAACCAAGACTGATGGTGACATTTTCGGTGTTCAATTCCCGAACATTAATTGCTGCCGTATTCGCCGCTTGCCCCAGAACCGGCCCAAAATAGGTTGTCGCCAGCGGGTCTTGCCCCAGCAATTCTCGGAAGAGTTGCACTCGGCCTGGATCTGCAGTACCTGCAGAAGCCGGAGGTAGGGCAGGGAAGATATCGGCGAAGCTTACATTCGTCAGCGAAAGAAGTGTCGATTGAGTCGCAGCAGTGTCTAAGTACTGAACGCTATCGGTACCTTCCTGGCCGTTAACAAACACGGGAATCCCACCAGGGAGATTGCTTTGATTCAACGGCCCCGTCTTGATGCGGAAAGAGTCCAGCGAGAAACCATTCGCGGTGGTGGTTCCCAAAACAATGGAATCGTCGCCCGCACCTGCATTTACGGTGAAAGTGGCTGATTTTCCACCCAGCGGATCGATTTCTCGATGCGTTCCTTGAATCTCAATGGTATCCGCTCCGACACCCGCAGAAAGGGCAACCGTTTCAACTCGTGTGTAGGAAATGGAGGCCGCTCCGCTGCGTGTAACAGTGGTCGTGTCGAGAGGTAAGTCATCACCTCCGATAACATTCAATACACCAGTAACGGCATTGGTGACCGAGTACTGATGACCAATGCTGGAATTTTGGTCGTTGATCCAAAGCGTATCACCCGACTCCGGCCCTTCACCCAAAATGCTGAGCGAGCCCTTAATCGAATCCAACGAGCCCTCCTTCTCACGTCCCGCCGTAGTACCGACATAAGCAGTGTCGAAACCACCACCGAGATTCACCTTGTAACTCTGACCAGCCACAGTAGCTGCAACGTAGAATACATCATCTTGGGCTCCCAATAATACCTCGATCTGCTCAGCTCCCGAGGTTGAGAGGCTTGCCGCCATTCCCAATCCAGAAACCGTGTTGCCATTGATTTGCCCCTGGTTGGCGTCGGAATCCCCCGAATCATTGATCACGATGGTATCGCTGTCGCCTGACTGCAGATCCACCACAACACGTCCAGAGATGAAATCAACTCGATCGGTTGAATTCGGGAACAAACCATTGGCCGATGAGCCTACGACAATGCGGTCATTGCCGTCACCTCCCAATACGTTTCGTGAGCCATAGGCGAAAGTCGAATCGATTTGGAAGATATCGTCACTATCACCAAGCTGAACATTTACCGCTTCGACCGTGCTTTGATAGGCTTCTTCAAAACCTGAACGCGAGCCAAAGTAAATTGATGCCGGTGCAGTTCCATTCGTTGCACTACTTGGGTCCAATGGGTAACCAAGCTCGTTCTGCAAACTATAGAGACGGTTTGTCCCCATCTCCATTCCATTTACAGAGATCGCTGTGAGCATCCCTGGAGATTGAGCGGTACTGTTACCGCGAACATTGAGAGTATCAATGCCATCTTCACCCTCATATACGACAACCCCTTGGACGCCGTTCACGCGATTGTTGGCGTTGTAGGCATTGAGTGTGTCGTTTCCATTACCTGCGTAGATGAACGCGGCAAATGGCGAACTTAAACCGCCTACTTGCAGCGTATCATTAAATGCAGAAAGTCCCAACCACACCGACGCACCCTCGGTAGAGTTGAAGCGAACATTTCCACTCATCCCCAAGCCCCTGACAGTGTCATTGACAACACTACCCGCTAATGCCCCTGAGGCATTCCCAGCAGACAAATAAATCGCATCGCGCGTACCTTGATTGCCAGCTGCACCCGTTTCGATAATGACTGCCCCTGCGATGGTGCTTAGGTTTCCATTGAGATTACCCAAAACATTCGTCGCGTCGTCATATTGTCCATCTGTTGTAAGTCGCGCGATCGATGCGGTACTTGAAATGAAGTATTGATCTGCTCCACGTCCACCATCTACGGTCAAGGAGCTTCCACCTTTAACCGCTTGAATGAAGAATCGATCGTCCCCAAAGGATGAGTTAGCAGGAAGCGTCGGTGCTTCTCCATACACCTGAATGTTGGTCGATGTAAATCCAGACCCCAGCAACTCAATGAAATCGATATCTGCGCCACCGGAAATCGTGATTTGATTCGCAGTCAAATTGCCTGCTACAGAGATGGTAGCTCCAATTCCCGGATCAGGATTATCATTCCTTGCATCGGCATCCAGTGCGATACTCGAACCAGCGGTGATGATGGTTCCGGCCTCAACACGCAATTGATCACCCGCACTTAAGCGGAGCGAACCCGCAGCAGTCACACTCGGCTGGCTAACTGTTTCACCAAGTAATGTGGTTCCACCCACACTACGCACGAAGATGTCTTCTCCTTGGGGGCCATCGAAGAATCCTGCCGTCAATACGGTTTCATTGACCGAAATGTTCACGTTTCCACTCGTAGACTTCACCTGCAGAATATCGAGGTCAGCGTTGACCTGGACCAGTTGAATGTCTTGTGTCGCAGAGGCAAACAAACGGCCCGCCAGAGGCTGGCTGGCAGTAATTTGGAATTCATTCTCGGCTTGGCTTGAACCAGCACCAAAAATTTCTATTGGGTTAGCGGCAGTTCCGACGGAACCAGCCGACCTGAAGTATAAGTTCCTACCCTGAATCTCGGCCTGGGCGTCATCACCCAATTCGAGAATCGATGCCCCTCGGGCGATCAAAATCACATCGCTAAAATTGGATACGACTGTTACAACGTTTAGGTTCCCAGCCACTTCACGCAAAGCAACGATATCCTTGGCAGAAGCGGTCACGGATCCAGCCGCTTGTACTCCCGAATCGATTTCCAAGAGATCGCTGGCTGTACCAATAGCACCATCAGCCGTTAGGACGATGTGATTGCCTCGTACATAGGCAACACTTGGATCGTCAGCAGCGATGTCGAAGATATCTGCCCCTAAACCAACTGCTGTGAGCGTTACATTACCAGCATTGGAAACGATTTGATCGACGGGAAGTTCGCCCGATTCGATAAGCTCAATATTGCCGCCAGTGACCACTCGAATGTCGCCACTCAAATCATTAGCGCGAGAGTCATAACGTACATTTGTACGTGCAAAAACGGAGTTGCGCGGATCGGATGCTGCATTTAATGTGGAAACCACCGTAATGTTGTTACCCACAATTTGGTCGAATCGGAACGCTGCATCAACAAAGGTATCTGCTGCTGGATCTGGGAATACTCGTGGATCACGAGCGATATTTGACGCAGCAAGTCCGGTCGAATAACGAGTTCCATACGTCACGAAAGGTGCATTATTGACGCTAACATCTACCCCAACTTGGGCCGTTCCCAACGGAACAATTTGTTTCCGTACCGGTGATAACGTTAAGCTTGCATCACCACCCGCCGTTACGCTGCGACTAGCAAATGTTGCACTCAAATTAGGATCTCGAACACGTCCATCCAAATTGGCGTCAATGTTCTGACCTGCGTTTAGTGTGACACTCCCTTGTCCAACGTTACTGCGAATCAGTTCGAGATTCAGAGGGTTGGTCGTCGAACCAATAGCTCCAATAGGTGCATCGATCTCGATTTGTCCGGCTCGTACAATACCGCTCGGACCATCGATGATATCGCCCTGCGAATTGAAGATCGTCGTAGTACCCAGCGGATTATCAATGACGCCTACAATCCGAATCGGTTGAGCAGAACCGGTTTGACGAATGTTGATTTCCGAAAGGGCTGGAATTCGTGTACCGATATCAAACTGTAGTGAAACGTTCTGAGCGTTTAGACGAACATCTGGATTGGATTGATAACTTACGACGGAAATGTCATTGATCACCAAAGGAGCGTTGTATTGATTCTCGATATCAACACGAGAGAAGGCAGTAGGACCATTGAAGGAACCTAGTGTCCCCGAAATGCTTCCTTGAGGGATTCCAGTTGCATTCGAGTCAATGCTGCCACCCGTTCCCAGAGTATTCACTCCGATCGTTGCCGTACCCGTTACGTTGCTTCCGTTAATGATAGGGTCTACGGATATAACAGCTGGATTTCCGAGCGAATCTCCTACACGTTTGCCACCGTTCACCGTCACGGAATCGGATTGCAAAATGGTACCATTCGCTGCGATAACCAGCTTGGGTGTGCCGGCAGAAGGCGAAACCAACGAAACATCCGCATTCCAGTTTACCGATCGCCCCGCATTGAGATTGCCTTCTCGATTTTCATCCTCCGAACCGATTCCACCGAAGTTGGCATCGGCGATACGTCGATACTTGCTAATTCCCTGAGATGCGTCAACCACCAAATTACCAGCGGTAATGGTCGAGTTGTCGGAGGCCAAAACGGTGACCGCACTTTGATAATCGACATTAGACGTCGCGTCGCTATACCCGAACGCTGCATCCGCTTCTGACTTGGTATCCGCCACGAGTGAAACGTTCGTAGTTCGAGCGCGGACATTGACTGTTTGCAATGCCGCTAGGCTGGAAGAACCATCCAATACGACATTAACTTGGTTATACAAAATGGCCTTAGATGTAGCTTCGGTGCTCGCTCCAAAGGCACCCGCATAGGCCTTCGCTTCTGCATTGACACTCATACCATCAACCAATGCATCGATCGACACATTCCGACCTGCGATCGAAACTCCTGGCCCTACGTGCGTGATCGTCTTTGCGGACTCGGTCGATTTGCCGATATTCACTGGAGCATTGGAAGTCGCCCCAGTACCAAAGCCGCGCGAGTCCGACAGAGCAACCGCATTGCTATTGATCTTGCTGCTTGACAAGACACTTACGTCGCCGTCCGCTTGTAACAAAACGTCAGCACCCAAATCAACATGAGCGACATAATTCAAATCAGTTTTTGTGTTGGCATTGGCTACATCGACCAGGCCGCCACCGTTCGAATCGCTAAGAATGGAGCTATTGATCGAAGAACCTGCTGTCACGCTGAGATTATTGGTTGCAAAGAAGCGAGCGTTATTGACCGCCACGGTTCCTTTGCTATTCGCAACGATGTTGGAATTCGTTGTTCCAACCGATATCAGTCCACCACCACTGCTTGCGGCGGAGGAGGATACATTAGCAATCGCGTCTGCGGCAACAACAATGCTGCTCGCATTAAAGACACTGTTTTCTCCACCTGTTGCTCCAATGGTAACAGATACCGTTGGCTCAGATTTGGAGGATGTGTTTGCACCTGTAACTCGCAAGATACCACCACCGGAACCTGTCGCTGAGGCTGTAGCAACCCCATCGCCCGCTGGCGCTCCCGCAAGTGCAAGTGCACTACCCACACCAAACAGTTGTGCCGTACCACTTCCTAAACCCGTGATGTCGAGAGTCAAGCGTTGAGAGCCTGTCCCCGGAGATAGGAAATCAATGCCTTCGGTTCCGATCTTACTTGTCCCAGTAAGGACTTTATTCGAAGCAGCATCAACTCCAGATAACGAAACGAGATTCGAGCCATCGCTGTTCCGAGCTAATTTAAAGCTATTTGTTGTGGAGTTTGCAATGTAGTAAGTAACACCATCTTCCAAACCTCCGATAGGCAAGTCGACCACGCGGCGAATCGATAGATCAACACCACTCCTGGTGGTATCCGCACTCAATGGAATAGCTGTAACTGGAACATTGTTTGCGGAATCGCCTGTGGCGTTCAGTAACGAGGAAGCCAATTTGATTTCATTCGCATTCACCCGTATGACAAAGTAACGACGACCACTTTCTAAACCTGAAATGGGTTCGCCCGCAGATGCCGTATAGACAATTTCATCACCCGTGATCAATCCATGCGATTCCAGGTAAATGTTATCGTTATTCGCAAAATTGTATCGATCAGCAGTTAATGTTGCCGCGTCGCCAACAACATCAACAGCACCATTACGGAAGACGGTCGCTTTTGCAGCACGATAGGTAACAGCTTGACCATTGGCGAATCCGTGGCCATTAATCGTGATGACATCATTGGCAATTGACGCTCCTGTCAAGTTCTTGGCAGCCGCAGGAACATCGTTTGGGTTCACCAACTTAATGGTTTGTGTATCCATAACGCGTACAATGTACGTCGCACCAGAAGTTAAACCACCTATGATGGCGCTGCCTGTTGGTGGCTGATAGATAACCCGATCACCATCTCGGAAATTATGTTGAGCGGGGAAACGAATTTCATCTCGTGCAGTTGATACTGAAGTCGATAGGACCTCCGTCCCAAAGGCTAGCTTCTGATCATCGACCTTGATGATTCCAACTCGACGTCCATCTTGTAAGCCGCCGACAGGAGTTCCACCATTGGCGCGATACTCCACATTGTCACCGGTTTGCAATCCATGGCTTGCACCGAAACCGATCGTGTTGTCCGCTACATTGACGGCAGTATTGCTACCAGCGTTGAATGTGCCATCCGAGTAGGTAACAGGGGCTTGGCCATGTTGGGCTTTCAGTGTTAACACACCACCTGCATTGATCGCCATGCCGCTGTCAACATTGAGGCTTACCGTAGGCTTGACCGAAACGTTGGCATTTAATTGACTTACCGAAAGCAGAATCCCCACCTGGGTCGAATCGGAAGCGGAATCGGCATCTGAATTCGAAGTTGCAATGAAGCTTACATTACCTGTCGAAACAATCGAACCCGCTGCATTAACCTTAACCGTTGGAGTAGTCGTAGCATCTACATTGGAAACATCAATACCGATGCCACCAACACCAATAACTCGTGCTCCAGCTCTTGTGGAATCCTCAACACCAGTCGCGCGAACGGTTACAGTTCCGGCGACTAGATTTCCGAGTGACTCTGCTTGAGTAAAGCTGTTCACATTCGCAACGGGACGATTAACGCTAACGGTTAACAATCCAGCCCCAACTCCGTTTGTGCGTGCTTCTGATGAGTTACTCGAAACCGCATCAACGGTTACAGCTCCCGTAGCAGCGACATAGCTACCTTCACCCAAATTCGCGATCGTTCGAGCGCGAACCTGAGAGTCTACATTTAGCAAGCTTACCGTTAGTGCCCCTACACCCACCGATGCCATATCCCCGATGGCAGAAGAGTTGGATGTGGCACCTACATTCAACGATCCTCCCGTCAGAACTAAACTTGCTTGATCGTCGACGCGAGCTTCTGTACCTCGTTCGATTGCAACCGTTAAGTTCGCCGAGCTCACTGCTAAAGCTCCAGTTGCATCGACTCGAACTGTTGGTTGCGCAGTATTGGTATCCAATGCGACCACATCGACGAGTCCAGCATTAATGGTGCTTTGACCGCCTAGACTAGCCCGAGTTGTACCGCCTATCACCGCATTGGCTTCAACGACACTGACCGATAACCCAGCTATCGTTCCGGAGGCTGCTTTTGCATCGGGTGTAGCCAGTGAATCGCTTGTTGCATGAACAATGACATTTTGCCCCAAAGCGTTGATATTCGTTGAATTCAAAAACGCATTTGTCGCTGTTCGTATCTCTGTGTTGGCATTTACTCCCGCACCTGCCGCACCTCCCAGCGGAGCCGACGCAGCTACGGCGACCGCAATTGAAGAAGTGTCGATGTTCGGATCTGCGTTGGCAGTTACTGACACGCCACCAGACGACACCTGCAATGAAGAATTTTGGATAGCGGATTCCACGGTATTGAACAAACGGTTTTCGGCGATGGTAACACCGACTGCAATCGATCCCAAACCAGCCGCTTGAGAGGCTGCCTCTATATCAGCGTCGATGGTCGCTCTGTCTGTGGCTGAAACCACAACGGGCCCCGCCGATTGCATGGAAGCTCCTACCAAAGGTGCTGCAACACCATTGATGTTAGCCGTAGTGGTTGTAGTGATCGTGTTCTTGGCCGTAGTCTGTCCTACAGAAACTGCACCACCAATGCTGATGCTCGTAGCGGATGATGCCGCGAACGTATGAGCTATGATGTCGGCATTTTCCTGAGCCACGACACTAACACCACCCGCTGTGGTTTGAAGACGATCGAGACCAGAAATCGTAGCGGAAACCGTGTTGCCGATTTCATTATTGGAAGTAGAGCCTGCGACAGAGACGCTAGCACCTGCAAGTGCAGCCGAAACGGTAATCGCAACCGCACCCGCTTCAGCATCAATGGTCGATCTATCCGCTGCTTGTAAACGTACGGTGGCTCCTTCCACAATTTGGTCATCGCCTGCAATATTGGCTATCACATCTTGGCGAATCAGGTTCTTAGTACCGACTCCAGCTCCAGCGACGGAAACTCCAGCAATAGCGGAACCTGCGATGGCCATACCACCTGCTCCAACACCTGCATGAATTCGCTGATTGGCAATGGCATCCATAAGCACTTCACCGGTCGCCTCGACGGACGAGTCGATAATTTCCGCTCGAACACCAGCATCTTGCTCTTGACCACGGCTGTTAAAGCCAATTCGATTTTCGGCAATGGCCACACCAATAGCAGCGCCCACCCCTGCAACTCCACCACCACCGCCAGCAGCCGCGACGCCCGCGATCTCTGCATTGATACTTGCGTTGCTAGACGCATCCATGTCCAACTTGCCATCAATACTGAGCGAGCTATCGACGATCAACGCGTCGGCTTCCGTCAGGATCACATTTTTCGCACCCGCACCTGCACCGGACACACCTACACCCGCAACCCCAGCAATACCGACTCCCAATGAAGCGGCAACTGCTGTTGCAGAAATCGTATCGACATTAGGTTGATTGCTTCCCAGAACATTCGCCGCAACGATGACATCACCAGACGCAGTAAGTTGATCTGCATTCTTGATGGACGCGTTCACCTTATTGGCGACAAGATTTTCAGCTGCCGCAAAACCAACCGACAAAGCAACACCAGCGACTCCCGAGAAACCACCAGCTACAGCGATTCCAACCGTATCGGCTGCAATCTGGGAACTGTCCGTCGCTGTGACGGAAACGTCCCCAACTTCGATACCCGAACCGTCACCATCGATAAAGGCGCGAACCGAAGTGCTGAGTCTGTTTTCAGAATAGGAGCCCCCTACGGCTCCGCTAATACCCGCAGTTCCAGCAGCTCCAACCGCCACACTTCCTCCTACCACAAGCGATTCAATCGACTGATTTGCTGTCGCATCGATCGTCAAGTTGCCTGTTGTGGTAACACTGCTATTCGTAGTACCTGCCCAAATTATCGATGCACTCTCAACCAGGCTCAATGGCAACCAAATCGTCGAGTCATGATAGTTCATGAGTGAGAGGTCGACCGTGCCAGTTAAATTGTCCCCGAGATAGCGATAAACTTCGCCAGCACGTGGCCCATTCACAATGCGAACTGTTTGATCTCGGTTAAGTCCCAATATCTTCGCATCGCTGCGATAATTGGCGATAATCGATCGGTTTCCGTCCGGCGACCAACCGATCATATTTCGAGCAACACCCGCCCCAACGCTAGCGGCAATACCAGCAGTACCACCTGCACCAACACCGACAGATAGTGCAAGAACCTTTGCATCAATTTCCGAACTACTGTTTGCATCAACAATCACATCACTCGCGGCTTGAAGGTTGCTGTTCCGAACTTCAGCTCGGGTCGCACCCAAGATAGAGTTGGTCGCTTCGGCACCAGCTCCAGCCACACCAACGCCTACCGTACTTGCCGCTCCCACTGCGATGGAGGCAGCAAAGGCCACTGCATCGATTTTTGCACTTGAATCCGAGGTTACTGAGATATTAGCTGCTTCCAATAGTGCCACATTGTCAACAGTAGACAGAACCTGGGTATCGATGGTGTTTCTTGCTAATCCGACACCAATACTGACTCCAACACCTGCCCCCGTACCTGCTACCCCAACCGCTACGGATGCAGCGCCAGCTAAAGCACCAATGACGGACTGATCGTTGGCGGTCACCGATACATCGCCTGCTTGCACAGAACTGCTATCGCTCAAGGTGGCAATAGCATCCGCCGCGATTTTATTGGTCGAATTGGCACCGGCACCAGCCAGAGCTACACCTGCAACGCCTGTGGAAACACCTGCTGCAATCGAAGCTGCAAAAACAACGGAACCGATTTTCTGGTCGGTCGCGGCATTGATATTGAGGTTACCATCGACATTGAGGTTACCACCATCGATCTCTGCCAAGGATGTCGCAGCAGATCGATTATCATCGCGGTCGAAACCGATGTAGTTTTCGGCATAAGAAGCACCAATTGCGGCCGCTACACCAGCCGTCATGGTTCCCACTCCTATACCGATAGATGCAGCCACTACGGTCGAAGCGATTCCCGAACTATTGAGTGCTTGAACGGCCATTGATCCTGTGCTGGTGATTTGGCTATCACGAACCGTTGCTTCGGTTCGAGTAAGAACAACGTTCGATGCACCAGCTCCACCACCACTCAAGGCAATACCGTTTTGTCCTACTGCTACGGACACGGAGGCAGCAGCCGCAACAGCCGAGATGCTGTTCTTTTGAACGGTTAAACTTCCGTTTGCTTCTCGAAGAATGGTATAGGTCTTGCCTGATACGGCATCGGCGACCATCCACCCATTACCTTCCGCGAGCGCTGCGACATTTGCATTTGCCGAGAGACTGATACCATTGGAGCGGAACTGCTGGATAAGCTTCGCCCTCAAAGCGTTATCTTCTACCCGATCAACATCATATTCATTGACGTCGGTCGTTTCCTCATCGTCGGAAACTGAAGTAGCTAGATCATCTAATTGAGCAGCAGATAGTCCGTTAGGCCCCGATGAAGTCAACGTAAATAGATCGCTTTGACTGGATGTTGCTGTCACAACAACATCACCACCGCTGGTGATCGAACTGGAACTAATGTCCGCGATCACTTCGTTATCGATCGTATTTTGTGTGACCGAAGCACCGATCGCTAAAGCGGCTCCCGTACCTGTTGGGGCGACACTAGCACTAACCGACAAGCCCACCGAATAGGCTCGAATGTACGATTCATCTACGGACGTTACGGTCACTCCATCATCCGCTTGAACATCCGAATCGCCCGTTATGAGTGCAGCAATACGTCGGCGAATCGAGTTACCAGTACCAGCGCCTGCACCAGCCACCGTGACACCATTCCCGGTAGATGCGACTCCAACACTAATAGCACCGATGATCGCAAGTGCATCAATCGTGGCTTCGCTTTGTACGTTAACCTGAACAGCACCATCGGCTTGAACGCTTGAGTTTTCTACATTGGCGATTACTTTACCGGTGGTTGTACCATTTCCGATTCGATTCTCTGCGACCGATGCGCCTAAAGACACCGCCCCTGAGTTACCAGTCGAAGAAGCCGCTACCGCGATAGCCACCCCACCGGCATCCGCATTGATCGTTGAATGATCCGCAGCGACTACGACGACATCTCCCTGGGTAGTACTGATAGTTACGACTTCGCTATCCAGTATTTCAGCTATTACATTGCGATGAATCTCATTGACCGTGATAGCTGCGGCTCCTGCCAGAGCCCCCGCTTGTCCCGTCCCTGTGCTGATCCCTACGGATGCGGCACCAGCGATCGCCAACGCTTCGATGGACTTCGAACCGCTCGGTGGATTAACGGTCGAAGTGACACTGACATTTCCTGTAGCTTGTATCTGCGAATTTTCGATGATCGCTGTCGTTCGCCCACCGATTTGGTTCAATGCAATTCCTGCACCAATTCCGAGAGCACCGCTATTGCCTGCCCCGAGCGCAGCCGCGATACCAACTCCACCTGCATCGGCCAGGATGCTCGATTGATCCAAGGCACTCACACGCACATTGACCGCTTGAACGCTGCTTCCCACGATCGAAGATTCAACGATGGTGTTAATGGTGTTCTGCGATGCAGCTGCTGCTCCTGCCAAGGCGCCTGTAGGCTGATTGCCGGTATTCTGAGCAACCGCAACCGAACCAGCCAGTGTCAAGGCTTCGATACGTGGCGCTGATACAGTTTCAACTAGCACATCGCCCGAGGAGTTCAGATCCGAATCAATAACGAATGATCCAACACTCGAACCCGCTTTGGTCCCTACCGAGTTAATGGCTACGGCAACACCCAGCGCACCTGCCACTGCCGAACTAGGTGGCTGTCCAACTTGCGAACGCTTAATACCCAGCGAAACGGCGCCCGCATCACTTCGAATCTCAGATTCATCGCGTGTTGAAAGTGCTACATTACCAGCCGAATCAATTTGACTTCCCACGACACGGCTTTCTGTCTGGAAGTCGACTGTGTTAACCCCAACCGTACCTGCTAAACCGAACTCTCCAGCGCCAGCCGATATGCCGACCCCATGGATCTTCGGTAAGTTAGTGGTTTCTAAACCAACCGACCCATTGGAAACAATGCTCGAATCAACCAAGCTGGATTGTGTCGACGTTGAAATATCGTTAATACCAACACCGATACCGACTCCCAATTGGCCGCCGATGGTAATCCCCAATCCACCACCAATCGCATGTAGATCGGCATCATCGTAGGCGCGAATAGCCACATCTCCCACATTCTTCAAGTTCGCACCATCAATTGCTCCACGTGTTGCTGTATCGATACTATTCCAAGATACGGAACCCCCTAAGGCTGCACCTTTGTTCTTTTGAGTAGTCGCTGTAGAGGTGGCTTGGCTTCCGGCCATCCCTGCGGACAGTGCAAACACGCCACCTGTGCGTTCCGCCACAACGGAAACCTCGCCATTCGCCAATGAATCCAAGCGAGCAACAAACGCCTCGGTAGCGAAGTCGGTCTCATTGCGACTGAAAGAACCTGCAAGTCCCACTGCAGTCGAACCCGAAGTTGAGCCTGCTCCAGCGTTTTGCCGAGCCAACGCGACGGCGCCAGAAATGGATAGAACCGAACTGCTATCTGTTGCAGAGACATCCAACGATCCCGCTGGAGTTAACTCAACAATACCAGCGCTGTTGACATAGGCCTGAGTCACGGCCGAAATGGTGTTTAGGGTTACGTTACCGGCAATCGCAACACCCGTCTGAACTGGCGGAGGAGGATTGGTGGCAGGTACTTTGACTTGTTGACCCTGTGTCGATTTTCCTTCCGTATTGTCAGCCACCGCTCCAGCGACACCGAATGTCCAGATACTTCCCGAAGTTGAGGCGAGGACCGCGACGTCCGCCGCATCGATGGCAAGCGCTCGAGTGAAACGGTGAACGCTTCCCACTGTAGCCGCACCTATGCCTCCGATAGCGATTCCATTGGCGGCGTTATCTCGACTCGACGCAAGCTTGAATCGATCGGCATCAAGCCTAATCACAAAGTAAGCTGCCCCCGAAACCAAGCCGGTTAAATCTTGACCAAGAGCGGCTTCGTAAACGACCACATCGCCGGTTTGCAGGCCATGATCTACATAAGTCAAGGATTGATTGGGAACGGAAACTTCCGATTCGCTCAGCAACATTTCATTGCCCGCAACCAAGTGGAACCAATGTTCGCTGCCTGCTTTAGAAAGGGCCAGTGGAGTTCCACCTAAAGTCGTCGCCAACGCAATGTGATCGCTGTCTACAACGATCACATAATACGTTTTCCCTTTCTCTAGTCCACCAAGAATATCTCCACCCTCAGCCGCTCGATACACGACGCGATCACCGCTGCTCAATCCATGCTTGGGCAATTCAATTTGATCGGTAGCTTCATCGACCGACTCTTTAGAGAATCGAACGACTTCGTCCCCCACAATCGCGACGGTGCGGCGATTGATATCTTGTGAACCAACTGAAACACCGGCTCCAAAAGACTTGCCTAACTGAACAGCACCTGTCAGCGCAATATGCGACACAGAGCTGTCCGCTCCAACATCTACATCTTCCCCAGCAATCGTGGTTGCACCTTCGATATGCGCGACGGTGTTCGAGTTATGATTTAGGACAGACAAACTGCCACTCACACCTGCCTTACCTGATTCCCCACCCGCTTGCACAAAATCGAAAGTAAAGACGTTTTCAACTGCATTAACCGACAACACACCTGAGTTGCCAGTGCGAACACGAGCTCCTTCCTCAATGACAGCTTGTGTTTCGTTGTCATACAACTGCACCAAAGCAGAACCGCCAACTCCTACCGATCCTGCCTTATTGCCGAGCAAACTGAATACTCTTCCAGCTTTATCCTTCTTAGCTGTAGCGGCATTTCGAACTCCCTCAACATTGAGGTTGAGCAATGCATTGCCCGCAACATTCACCATTTCAATGCTGGTTTCAGCGTCAACAAAAACCGACTGTCCCGCCGTTTGATAAGCTGGGTCTTGGTTGATTTGTGCCCCTTCACGCACAATCGCCAACGAAGCATTGTCATAATTCATGAACGCAAGAGAGCCAGTCAACGTGTATTTAGCTGCTCCAGTCCCGGTCGTTGTACCCGCACCGGATGTGGAGGTGACAACCCAGACATTAACGATATCCGTTAACCCCAACTTGCCCGAAATCGTTTGAGCAACTTCGCCCAGAAGATCTTGATCGAATTTCGGCTTGGGTTCGTCTTGCAGATCGACGAATGGAACAAGTTGAATTGGCGTGATGAGCAATGGATAGCTGACCGAAGATTGGACCTTCGTATCATTGGACGCATCGATGACCGCCCTGCTGTCCACAATGGCCTGCGCGTTATTTCCTAGGTCCCCAATAACAATCCCCACACTACCTGCAAACTTTTTGTCTGCTGTGCGGTTTGATTTCTTGATCGATTGTCCCTGCTGACCTTGCGTTGTTGTGGTTCCGCCGTCATCTGAGATGACTGTCGCCTGAGCTTCTGCCTTTATCGTTTGCTCAATATTGGCGGTCACGTCAACATCTTTGCCCGACTTGATGACTGCCGTAGGTCCAACAAAGGCTTCAACATTATGCTCGATTGTGTTGAAACTAAAGCTGCCAGCTGCACTGAAGGTGTTGTTTGTCGTCGTCCCCTTACCGCGCAATCGACCGATGGCATCATTCTTCAAAATCGCTTTCGCCATTTTGCGATTGCCCGAATCGTACATACCCGCCGCATTATTGGGTGCCAAAAGGTCAGCGAACATCATCGCCCCACCCAATGCAGATTTTACAGTCGAAGTGTTTGTGGCTTCTAAACTCGCGTCGATTCCCACACCTGCATCGACATCAGACTTCAAGGTGTGAACGGAGCCGGTTGCAACCGTTGCATCGAGATTGATGGGTTGACTTGCTAATGCACCTTGGCGCGTTTCAGAAAGCCGGATGGTATCGCCATCGATAACCGTTACGTAGTACAGTCCACCATTTTGCAGCCCACGAATCGGCAGGTCGCGAACCGTCACCGTCGAACGACGTTCTAATCCATGCGAACTACCGGCACCCTGACTGGTAAAACTGACTGGATTGGTTGCCCCCACAGCCTTTAAACGAACCGTATCGGCATCAATGACTACGACGTTATAGGTTTGACCATTGGCCAAGCCCCCAATGCTGGTACCACCGCCATTCAAATAAACCACTTGCTCGTTTGCTGTGAATCCATGATTGGGGATCCGCAGTGTTGAGCTCGCAAGATCAATCACTGGTTGCAAAAGTGGATTGAAGATTGCACTAGCGACCGTGGAGTTATCACCTATTGTCGGTGTGAATTCAAAAGTCGTACCGTCGGTGTAACTCAGTTTATCCAAAACGTGAACAGCCCCAGCTGACGCACCGTTCGTCAAATCGACGACTGAGCCTTGTCGGGTCTTGAGTTGAATTCGATTTGCATTGATACGGGTCACGAGGTACGTATCGCCATCCGACAAGCCGCCGATCGCCACATCTCCCTTGCTTCGATAACGAATCTCATCACCGGTTTGCAAGCCGTGGTCTTCGACGACAAACTGATTCGCGTCCAAATCCAGGTCATCAATAGGAACTTCAATGGAACTGGATACACTTGGAACTAAAGCGGTAATCGCTTGAATTCGGTTGTCGGTTGCTAACAGATCGATGACTGTTCCGTCCAACGATGCCAATTGAATTTCATCGCCGTTGACTCGGACGACTTGATACCTTTGCCCCGATTGCATCAAGCCGCTTGCGGCCGAGACTCCAATCGGTGAGTTACCGCGTGCGTCATACCGTACTAGATCACCAGTACTGAGTTGATGATCTCCCAGGTTCAAGATGTCGGTGGTCGCGTTCACGTCGCCAACAATAACTTCGAAGGTATGGAAGCCCTGCGACTCAACTGTGGCAGGTCCCAAATCGATACGAGATGTAAAGTCGAGGTTGTATACCTGAATGCGGTTCTGATCTACGACGTGAATTCGGTATCGCGTATTGGGTGTCAGACCTGCTAATGGAGTTTCGCCGTTATCGCGATAAACAACGGTAGCTCCTTGACCTAGCCCATGGCTTGGTATCGTGATGATGTCGTTGGCGGCGTCTATCGTGGCTGATTGAGTTAGATCCAAAGTGGATACGACATAATCCGTTCGGAAGCCTTCGAGCGCATTGCGATTCACGTTTCCGCTGAGATTAATGGCAGTCAATTGGCTTGCGTTCTGTCGCGAATTAGCCAATCTCAAGCGATCAGAACTGGTTACGATGGCGTAGTATATCTGACCATCTACCAAACCCAATGAAGCGGCCCCACCACCAGCTTGATAGGCGATTTGTTGGCCTGTTTGAAATCCATGCAATGGTACAACAATTTCATTTCCATCCACGATCGAGGGACGCAATTCGTGTGATGTCCCTGTTGCACCAGGCAACAAGTTGATCAACGTACCCGCGTCTGCATTGTTCGGACTGGTCGCTAAACCGATTGTGCCAGAGTCAACGCGAACGGCGTAGTAATACTGACCGCTAGTCAAATTACCGATCGCATTTCCGTTCGCAATGTACTGAACTTTCTGACCGGTAAATATCTGATGACCGTCATCGAATTTGATGGTATTGGCATCTACATCCACGATGGGGCCACCGAAATCGGATTCGGCTTGTGGATTGAATGCCATAACTTTGTCAGAACCCAAAAATGCGTTGCGTGCAAAGTCCTTCTTGGTAGAAAGCGAAGAGTCTGTCGTGTAGACGAGCGCATCGCCGGTAGTCAAACCATGGGAGGGAAGCGAAATCGTATTCTCTTGCGAGTCCACTGCCGCATTTGGACTGAAGGTGACTGGGGCACGATCAAAAACGATCATATGCGAGTCGCCCACAGCCCCCGCATTTAGATCCAGAGGTACGGTAGGTGAATCGAGCGCCGCCAATTGGAATGTTGTCGTACCATTCGCAGCGTCAACCACTACATTGATGGCTACATAGCTATCTCCATCGAGTAGACCGCTGATTGGCTCGATCTCGTTGGTATCGATTCCGCCTGCCCCGCTGGTGGCCATCGCATAGGAAACTTGCGAACCTTCTACGATGCCGAGCTTGGGCACCGTGAGCGTGTTGGCTTCAAGATTCACAGCCAAGGCGGGATTAAACGTCGCCACATCTCGAATGCTCAATCCATGAACGGCATTCGGATTCGTCACAGAAGCATCGATATCGATGCCCGACTCCCGAGTCAGTTGGATGTGATTATCATCCAACACGATAACTCGAAGCGTTTCGCCTGCAACTAAACCACCGATAGGCGTTTGCTCTTGCTGGGGATCATTCGTATCGTCGGGGTTGACCGGCAGATATAGAAGTTCATCACCAGTCTTTAGACCATGGTCAGGGATCTCAATGACGTCGGTCGCGCTATTGATGTTGCTGAGTACTAGGCTCTGTGATGTTTTTTCTCCACCGGCTGTAATCTTGCCATCGATCGAAGCTAGCACATTCGATGTATCAAAACCGAGAGCGACTCCCAAACCTCCGCGAGCATCAACGTAAATGGTGACGCCAGCCTTCGCATTGTTGGTGACATTTCCTAAAGCGTCGATATTGACATTACCACCAGCTGTCACCAATACACTTTCACCGATGGTGGCTAAGGAGGTCGTGTTGGAATTGGTAACTGCGATAGATGCACCCATCGAATTTGGATCGTAGGGAGCTTTGGTTTTCTTTTTGGAACCAGGATCTGAATTCAATAGTGTTTCAGACACTACTTCCGCTTTGCTGGTAGCATCCGATCGTACGACGACGCTACCACCGGCGATGATTTGGCTTGTTCCCAAAAGCTCCGCAGTGGCCTTGCTGTTTGCTTCACTGTAACCAGCCGAAATACGATTGAGCTCTTGCCAGAACTTGTTGGCACCCTTCTTGCGCGCATTCTCGGCGGCTCGCATGGCAGTCGCCGAAGTAGAAGAATCGGTTTGAGCCGTTGCGTTGATCTCGACATCACCAGTGGCTTCGAGAGTCGAGTCCGTCACGCTTACGTTGGCCTCGCTGCCACGGATCATGACGCTGAACGGAACGGTGGGAAGAAATTCGCCAACTGCTGATAATGCGGGCGAGATCAACCAGTTCTGTGCCCAATCGGGAGCGGCACTGGTCAGATTCTCATCGGCGGTGGTCGAATCGAGAGTAATGCTTTCGCCCCGAATGGTGGCACCATCGAGTTCGATTTCTGCATTCTTGGTCCCACCACCGAAGGGTCGGAGGTTGCTGATCAACGAGACAATACGACTCGCCTCGAAGGTGATATTGTTACCTACGACGATAGCGTCATTAATACTGATTCGTCGATTTCCTTCGAGCGCGTCGGTAACGTCCAAAGGCAAATTCGAGATAACCGATAGCCCCTGTTCGAGGCCTTGTGCCTTGAAGGTGATATCACCAGCCGAGAGCGATGCTCCTGGCATAACGAGAATCTCTTCGCTGAAAACGGTCAAGTCAACGCCACGAAAGTTAAGGTTGCCTTCGAAGCGTACCACATCACGTCCAGCCCCAGCGTCAATCTTCACGCTGGTCGCGTCGGCTGGAATGGGTGTGATATTGCCAGCCCGATCGATGACCAATCCACCACCTTGTTCACGCACGATGATTTCGTTCGGGCCAAGTACGGGGATCGTTTCCAAGCCTGACGGATAATTGAAAGGTTCAGCGGTCAGAACTCGTCGCTCTTCGAAAGTTTCGAATAATGCCACTCTCTGACGTAGAGCTTTTTGTTTGCGGGCCTTGAAGAATTGAAGAAGACTCTTTTTTCGTCGTCGACGTGGGCTCATATCAGCTTTCCGTGGCATTCGCAGGCGGGTGCGAGATACTAAACAAAGGGTATTCATCCACTGCACTCCAAATCCTGCGTCCCAATAGGGGGGAGATGCACGTACAGCGGTCCGAAGGAACTACACGGAAAGCTTTCTTCGATAACCAACTATTTTGTAAAAATTACAAAAGCGATTTTCTGAAAGTGGGACTGTAACGAGCAGAGCCTGGCTGATTCCCCAAGAAACACCGGTCCAAAGCGTATTCATGCCACAGGTCTATCCGCGTGAACTTGATTGAGATATCCAACCTTTGCATGGCGAATTTAGACACGTCGATCCGCTGCTACACCATCGTTCATGAACGCTAAACCAATCGACGAAGCAATCGTCCAAGAACCCACGACAGGCAAGACGCGGAATTTGGGGCACTTGGGACAGATCACTACACGACGCAATATTCCACTGGCAGGAAACCTCCGAATCACACCCGTTCAGTCATCCGATTCATGTGCTCTGACTTGCAACTTACAAAACCAATCCTTGCCAAAGACTCTCCAAAAACCTCGGCGTATTTCTGATCTATATGCTCGAGCCCAGTTAGAGAATTTTTGGGTCTCATAACTCGATCTGTATTTGTTCGATTTAGCTCGAGTAGTTTGATAGATTGATGAGGTGGGGGATTTTATAAATTCGTAGCCTCCGCCTCATTCGAGGTTGCATTATGCGATCCGCCTTATTTTGCGTTCTTATATTTTCCATCGTTGCGAGACTTTTATCGGCACAAGAAACTTCCACTACTGCACCATCACTCCGGCAATGGCAAACTAAACTCAGCCCCAATGACACAGAGCTCGCGGCAACACTCGCAGAACTTCAGCAACAACCTGCGCTGATCCAGCAGTTGATTCCCGAGTTATCCTTGATCCTTGCTCAAGGAAATGAGTCTGCGCAGAAGCTTGCCGTTCGTTGCTTAGAACATGCAGAGTCCCTTCCCGATCCGACACTCAATTTGCTCATTCGCTTGCTCGATCACCCTGATAATGTGTTTCGTAGCGAAGTTGCCCAGACATTAAGACAATTGGGCCCGCAGGCAGTTCCCAAATTGCAAGCTGCCTTAGACTCAGACTCCCCTCGAGTACGTTCCAGCTCTCTATCGATACTAAATCATCTCGTTACAGTAGATGTTTCAACTCTCGAAAAACTGCAACAGGATCCCGATGAACGTGTTCGCATTTCCGTCGCTCGCGCATGGCTAAAACATGGTAAAGCAGGTGTGCGCAAAACTGGTGAATTGACAGCAGATCCCGCCTTACCTGTTGCCTTGGTAGCCATTGAAGTACTCCAGTTCAACGAAACCGATCCAGAAACGGCTGCCGCATTCATAGGTAAGTGCGCGCATAGAAAGGAATTGTATGAAGCATCCGCTTGCGCACTAGAAACATTGGGGAGATACGCCGCTATAGCAATTCCAGACCTAATCGGGGCGATGCATAAAAACGAACCACCCTTCGATTGGAGAAGAGGCTTTGAAACCATTGTTCATGAAGCTCTCACCCACATCGGCCCAGCTCGAACCGACGAGCTTCCTCGACTTATTCCGTTGCTAGAAATCCCCGATCCAAGAACTCAAGAACTGGTTGCCGAACTAATCGGCAGGCTGGATCGGGAAGCGGAAATAGCAGCGCCCGAACTTGAAACAACATGTCTCCTCAATGCACGAGAATCTGAGAAATTACGCCAAACTCTTCTCCAGCCCCAAAACGAGGCGCAACAGCAAGAGATCAACGCTAAAATCCTAAGCTGCGAAGAGGCTTATCAGAAAGCCTTTCGGGCGTTTTGGCATGTCACCGATGATGTGCCAAGAACGATGAAACTAATGGAGCAAGTCGTCGCCATTACGAAGAGCCCCTTTTATTCTTACCTGCCCAATATCGATCATGTCACGTCGGACGATGTAAGGAGGTTTGTAGGATGGCTTAACAGCGAAGATCCGCACCTCAAAGAAACGGCCCAGTCTTTATGGAGCAGATTTCCCGCATCCGCGTTAGACAGCGATCTACTGAGGGAAGCGACGAGAACGATACCAGTGAGATTGTGGACCTTAGAACAACTTGCCTCACGTGAGCAAGATGCTGATTTGCCCATTCAACTTGCGGAGTGGAGTCACTACCATATCGTTGGAATCAGCAGCGCTGCACGTGACTTTGCACAACTTGTAAAGGCGAAGCAACTTGGGGTGCCAATGGTTGTCGCTACTTTGCGTGCACACATCAAAGATAAGAATCTTGCTAAAAAAGCAAACAGTCTAGCACTCCTGGTTGCACTGGAAGAAAACGATGCAGCTCGAACGCAACTGGTTGTCGACTACGTTTCCGAATATCCAGAATTGCGAGAAAAGGCTCTTGATATTTTCCGCACTCAAAACGTGATCGGTGTGGAACAAATCCGCTTTGCGACAGATTCACTTGCGGATTCTGATTCCACAGTGGTCTATAGCGCGCTTTCGCTGCTTGCCGAAGCCGGTCCTGCTGCGTCATCCAGCCTCGACGCAATCAGGAATATACCCGAGTCGAAAAACACGGTTAACCTCAAACTCAGAAGGCTTCGCCGGATCGCCATTTGCTCGATAACAAATGACAAGTCGCTGTATCAGGAAAACAAGGAAATTTTGGATAAGACAAAAGAAGATCCGGATTATGTCCACAATCCCATTGAAGTCCTACATATCCTTGGTCCACGGTGTGAGCAATTCTTTCCGGAGATTGAAAGTAATCTTTCACTCGCTCCCAAGAATCCCAAAACACGCTTTCTGTTTCTTGCTCCTGCCTTGAAAGCTCTTTCTCTAATTGGTAACGAACGAGCGAGAACTATACTCTCTTCGTATGAGAATGATCGCGATTGGACTGTTCAGCGTTATGTTAGGTGGCTGAAGAGTTCCAATGACAGCGACGTTGATGGCCAATATTTTTCGGAAGATTTCTAGCGTCAGTCGCAGGTTAGATTCTATGAAGATCATGATAGGCGATCATTTTCTGTTCGCATCATTCTTCATGCACTCGATTGTCTTTTCACAATCGAAATTTCATGGGGAAATGACGAAAGAGACTTAACCTGGAAGCTCCCTAGCGTAAAAGACCGAGAACTTTCGTCAAATTTGGTCGATCGCTTCCAGTGCTTCGGGGCCTTCACGAGATAATGAACCGCGAAAAGCACGAAAGCCACGAAAAAGGAAAGTGGCAGAATTTGGGGTTTACGATTGCACGTCGTTGGCGAAGATGCGGAAATATATCGTCTCTTTGCAAGTGATGAAACGGCAAGTCGTAGAGCTGGGTCCAAATCTCATGTCGCGAGCCCTCGTTTAGCCCGTGTGCCGAAGGCTAGTTGGACAGCGCCAACTTCCGCGGCTTCGAGCGTCGTTTTTTTGTGTCGTATATTGACTTTGTAGTGTGGATATTTATTCCCAAAGCCTTGAACGCAGCTCGACGTTTTTTGCGA
>JAFLCP010000094.1 GCA_017303505.1 Planctomycetota bacterium
TGTTCAATAAACAGAAACCCATCGGGGCATCTTTAAGTGCATGATGGCCGGGTGGGCGAATCACGCAAAAGGCGCGTGAGTCTTCACCTCGTGATACTCGGTCGACTGCATCGCAGGCAGCCCCGGCTGCTAAGGCAGCAGCGTCCCACGATCCAGTGCGGACGATCGTATCGGCTTCTACTTGCCCCGCATCATTGCGATCCCAACCTTTGAGTTGTTCTACATAAACGGGGCCATGAATCGCAGTCATCATCGCTGTGGTTGCCGGCGACCACTGGGGAAGGCTGGCTTTTTGATCCCACTGGTTGGACTTGAGCAATTCATTAAGCCGCAAAATACGCGCAGGGCACTCAGGATGACTACCTGTTCGATGATTTGCGAAAGAGTCGTTCAGATAAAGCAGCGTCATCGGTTGTAATCCTTACAGTGTGGTAGATTCACATCATACCAGTTTTGTTGTATGTGGGGTATTTGTATGGGTTATTACTTGGTTACCGGTGGTGCCGGTTTTATCGGATCGCATATCGCAACGGCCTTGGTTGAGCGAGGCGAGAAGGTACGCGTGCTCGACAATCTATGTATGGGCAAGATTGAAAACCTATCCCATTTGCAAGGCAAGATTGAGTTTATCGAAGGCGATATCTCCGATCCAGACGCCGTCGCCAAAGCGATGAAAGGTGTGGAAATCGTTTTCCACCAAGCCGCCTTAGCCTCCGTGCCGATGAGTTTGGATAATCCCCTGGCAACTAATAACGCTTGCGTTACCGGAACGGTTACTGTTTTGAAGGCTGCCGTCGACGCGAAAGTTCGACGTTTGGTATATGCGGCAAGCAGCAGTGCTTATGGTGACCAACCGACCAGCAGCAAACGAGAAACCGATTTGCCCCAAACATTGTCGCCGTATGCGGCCGCAAAATTGGCGGGCGAATATTACTTACAAGCCTTTTATCATAGTTTCGGTTTGGAAACGGTGGGCTTACGCTATTTCAACGTCTTCGGTCCGCGCCAAGATCCCGATAGTCCATACTCGGCTGTAATTCCCATCTTTGTGACGCGATTGCTTTCCGGAAAACCACCGGTTGTCTATGGTGATGGATTGCAATCTCGCGACTTCACATTTGTGGCCAACGTTGTCAAAGGGAATTTGTTGGCTAGCGAAAAGCCGGGCGTAGCTGGGCGAATTATCAACATGGCCGACGGACGACAAACCACTCTCTTGCGGTTAATCGAATTGCTCAACGAAATGTTGGGAACAACAACCAAGATCGATTTTCAACCTCCACGCGTCGGCGATGTGCGCGAAAGCTTGGCGGACATTACCTTGGCTCGCAATCTCTTGGGCTATCATCCCGAAGTTGAGTTGGAAGATGGATTGCGACGAACCATCGCCTATTATCGAAAGTTAGCCGAGGCTAAAATCGGTTCATAAAAAAAGCCTCTAGTAACTCTCAGTGAACTAGAGGCTTTCTGTTCGTGCTTTTCCTAAATCACAACCGTAGTTTTTATTCAGCAGCTTCTTCAGCTACCGGAGCTGGGGGTGCTGCTGGAGTTGCTGGGGCAACGGGCCATGGCTTAGGTTCCACAGGCATAGCCAACACGTAATTGACCAAGTGCCAGAGATCTTTTTCCATAAGGCCGGGTTCATCGTTAGAAGCAACTGTGGTGATTGCCGGCATAGGTGCGTAAGGAATGCCGTGTCGCAAGCGTCGATAGATATCTTCTGGGGTTTTACCACCTCGGTAAACACCTTCACGCAAGTTGCGAGGCTTGATCGTCTTAGGTGGTAAGGCACCACGCAGCAAGAAGGGAATGACCGCTTCAGCATCGGTAGGATCGACGTTGATTCGGGCTGTCCATTCTTTGGTCCAATCATCATAGTCGGTGGTTCGACCATCACCTAAACCACCCGGACCATGGCAACTCGAGCAAACGGCAGCTTGTCCAATAAAGAGTTCTTTCCCTCGATTGACTGAGGCAAGCAATTCCGCGTTGCCTGTAACTTCATCCCAAGAGACAGGTGCTTTTTCAAGAACGGGCATATCCGTTGGCTTAGCGACTACGATCAGGTTGTTGTTAGCTTCGTGCCATGCGGTGGCGATTTCTTCCATAAAGCCATCCAAGGTTTCTTGCTGCTCTGGATTGACGATCAGCTTGCCACCTTCTTCCTTGACCCAGCGCGTAGGTGGGTTTGCGCTCAAATCAAATTCCGTGGCGGCATAATCGATCATCTTGCGTTCTAGTTCACCGCGCATCGAAAGATAAACCACATATTCGACCACATCGTTGAGTTCGGTTTCGGTAATCTTGTCGTAGGCCCCCATACCCGAACCTGCAAGTCCATAGCGGACGGTTTTGGCGAGGTCTGACTTCAAAGGCTTTGCTAGGCGGACCGTAGTCTTATATTTGAAAACACCAGCGCGGAAATCGCGCGGATAGGGATCAACACCGGCGCTACCAGGACCGCGGCCTGAACCTTCCCAGGCGTGGCAGTTGATACAGTTCTTAACGTAAACGGATTCGACACGGGGGATCGAAGGATCAGCTCCGCAGGCTCGCTTCAACTTTTCCAAATCCAACAGTTGGGCGAAGTCTGAATTGTCTGCAAAGAATTTGGGAATCTTCGGTTCGGCGGCGGTACCAAAATACTCGTCCAGAACAACTTGAATGTCAGCCAAGGTTGGATCGAGTTCGACCTCGTTTTGAGTTCCGGCCTTCAACGAATAGACCCGGTTGGCCAAAAACTTGGGGCCAGTTTGTGTCGGCGGTTCACAACCCAGGGCCCCCAAAAGACTAAGGGCACCCAATCCAAACAAGGCAACTAATTTCGAATTCGCTTTCACCGTAAACTCCACAGCGACAAGTATTGTATTCATCGAGCGTCCTGTGACGATTCGCGTGGGACCGCTTTTCGTCTTGGATTGCTGGATATGCATTTCCGATACCATTTCCCACTTCAAAGAGGCTTATGCCATCACATACGAGGTAAATCGACACCTGAATTCAGATCCACATTCCCACCTAGTATACACGTTGGTCGTTATTTGATTAACCGCCCATAGATGGTCTGGGCAACGAGAATTCAGGGAGTTGCCTGGAATGTTGATTTCCGCAGCAAAAAAGTTGCCGTTGCCGTTCGGCGAACAGCCAACCTGCGACATTTTGCTCGCGCGAAAAAGGAGGTAAACCTCAACAACGGAGAATGGCAGTTAAGCGTCAATCCGCTTGTGGAGAAGGCATAGCTTGCGGTGAAGCGTTTTCCGTTGGGGATGTGTCTTTGGTCGCTGTTCTTTTTCGCACAGGTATGATCCGGTTGTCGCGCCAAAGTGTGCGGGCCAGTAACCCCATCAATATGAGACTGGCTCCAAAAATCGTCCAGGGGCCAGGGGGCTCGTAATCGGGTGCATGACGCCAAGCGACAAAAATCCACACGGGCAATAGAACTGGTTCCAGCAAAGCGACCAACGTGGCTTCGTGGCCAGGTGTGTGTCGGATGCCCTTGGTAAATAACAAGTACGGGAGACCCATTTGCAAAGCTCCGAAAGCTGCAAGGGCAACACATTGGAATGGACTAGGTTGTATGCCCGAAAGCCAAGCTATGGGAATCAGCGTTATGAAAGTTACGATGTGGTTAATGGCGATCAAATAAGCGGGGTCCTCATCGCGCATACGCATTAAGCACAACACCACGCCGGAATATAGAATCCCCGAAATGACACCGAGCAAGGTTGGTATCAGTGGGGCGGCTTGAATCATTTCTGAAACTAAGATGACGCCTACTCCCGCCAGACATCCGAACGCCATAAACAGATCGCTGCGGCGCAATGGTTCGTTCATGAAAAACACGCCGACCAAAAGTACCCAAACCGGCGCCGTATTCTGAAGCCAAATGGCGTTCGTCGGCGGCCCTTGGACCAAGGCGGTAAGATAGGTCCAATTCATTACGGCAAAGAAAATGACCATCGGAATCATTTCCCAACGGAAACTGATTCGGCGCACAAACGGAATCAGAAGGCACGAAGCGAAAAGGGCTCGGTAGAATGCCAAGGTCAAACCGCGCCATTCCGCAGGCCAATCATTAAACCATGGAGCACGCGCGAAGAATCCGCTGGTGCTCCACAAAAGCGCGGCCACGATAATAAGCCATAGCCCGCTTTTCTTTACGCCTACTTTATTAGCGCCTGTCTCAGGGCTACTGCTCGCTGGAATTGACGCATCTGTTGTCAATGTTGAAACCGAATCAGCGAGCTTTTCGGACATAAGGCCCATTCAATACCGAGTAATCTCACACTTCGTCAGATTGGTGTCCCGCATCGACTCGCGAGATCTTCCCCGGCTTTGATTGTAAGTGGTTATGAAGCCGCACGCCATGCCCAGAATCAACGCGTTGATCAGGGGAGTTAGGTTCGCGTTTTTCATTAACGCTCGAACGAGAATCCTCATCGACGGCAACTTCATCCAAACCAGCAGGTGGAAGTTCTGTAGGTGGCTGATCTGCGGTGCTACCATCGCCGTTTCCTTTATCGGGATATGGCATAAAGAGTGTACCTAGAGGACTGGCCAACAACGCGGGTAGGAAAATCAATTCACCCAAAATACCGGATGTCAAAATCGTGAGCATCAAGGTGCCGAATCGTTGCGTTGGAGTAAAGGTACTGAGTGCGAAGACACTCAATCCAAGGCCACCGACGATTGTGGTTTGGGTCATCGCTGGAGCAACACGACGATAGGCATACATAATCGAATCAACACGAGATAAACCAAGGCGAGCTCCAGCACGGAACCAGCTCATAAAGTGAATGGTCTCGTCCACCGCAATACCCATCGCGACGCTCGCCGTCATCATCGAGCCTATGTCCACTTCTGAGCCCATGAAGCCCATGGCCCCGAACACGATCACAATCGGGAATACGTTGGGTAACATGGCGACAAAGCCCGAACCGACCATTTTGTAAATGGCATGAGGCGTTAAGTTGCCACGCACGGTCGTTGCTGGGATCATGATCACGGCCATCACTGGCAAGATCGTGATAAAGGCCCAAGCGGTGCTTTCGATCAAGCTATTGAGAAGCGTGCGTTGTGCTTTGTAAACGATTGGCACAACACCAGTGTAAATGACGTCTGGAAGTTCTTTGTTGGGACTAATCTCAACAGCTTGACCTGTTGAGAGACGTTCGTCCGACGCAGTAGCCACAATATTCTGAATGGTGGCTCGCACATCGACCACATTCGGTTGATGTTCTTTGATATAGGCTAAGTCATACGATTTATCATCGGCCAAAACTACCACACAGGTAAATCCCGCTAGGTATTCACCCCATTTGCGTAGTTTCTCTGGGTCATCTTGAGCGACCGGGAACTTGGCCGGATCGTGCCACGATACTTTGTTGATAGACTCATTGGTCAAAAGATCCGAAATGGTCTCTGCAAAGATCTTGGTCGAATCGATCGGAGCAATAACGACCTCAGAAATGTTATTGATGACTCGAGGTGCTTCCGCTACTTCAGCGGTTTTCTCTGAAGTCTCTGCGGTTGCTTCGTCAGGAGCTTTGGGCGTTTTTGGGTTGGGGCTGCCAAGAACCAAAACCGAACCAACTCGTCGCTCCGGTTTATCAGCGGTTTGTTTCAAAATGGTGTCGACCACTTGCAATCGACAATCGTAGGCAGCAAGAACCGGTTCAACAGCCAATCTCAGTTTCGAAATGAATCCGCCATAGTCTACGTTATTCAGCGCGCCCAACCGTAAGCTGATGCGCCAAAGTTCTGTCCCTTCACCAGGTCCACCTTTTTCGTAGCGTAGATAATCGGTTTTGGCCAAGCGTTCAAAAGATTCCTGCAGCAAACCATCAAAGACAATTCGGTTCGCTGAAAAGCCGTTCGAAGGATCGGGTAGATCGCGCAAAAGTGTTAGGGCCGACATCCCTTGACCTAGAATGTTGGAACCGCCATAGCCAAATTCTCGTTCCACAACTTGCTGAATTTTGGCCACCGCTTCTGCACGTTCCAGCAAACTTAAACGTTTACGTGCTGTTTCAAGCGACATCGGTTCCTCGCCGCTCGCAACAACGGCCTGAGTTGCGTCGGTCGAATTAGTAACTCCCGCTACTTTGGTACGTTGAGTTTCGGTCGGAAAACGAACCACCAATTCCATGGGAACAAGGCGGCCAAAGTTCTCTTCTAACCATCGATAATCTTGAATGATTTGGGCGTTGCGGTCGAACATCTTCAGGAGGTGAACCGAAGTGTTGATCTTCAGCAAACCGAGGCTAAACATAACGACGATGAGAACGCCGGAGATGTTGACCAACCGATGATTCTTTACCACCCAAGAGCCAAGCGATTGCCAGAAGAAGTCGAGTGCTCCAAGCGATTCGGTTGGATCGTAGTCCTTTTTGACTTCTTTCTTCTTGCGAGGTGCGGCCACGGTTGGCATGAAAGTCGCAAGTGCGGAAGGAACGTAGAAATAAATCAACAACAGAGTGAAGAGAACGGCGATCGCGGAGAATGCACCGAACTTTCGAATCGGAGCAATGTCGCTAATGCAAAGTGAGACCAGACCAAATGCAGTGGTGACGTTGGCCAAAAGGCAGGGGAAGAACGCGTGATGCAACGCCTTTTCAGGCGCTCCCGAACTACCTTCTTCACGGACCGTATCGCGATAATAATTGATAATGTGAATGGCCCCAGCCATACCGAGCACATAAATCAGCGAAGGCATGGTTAACAGAATTGCGTCAATATTTGCATTGGACCACCATACAATCGCCAAACTTGCGACTGCACCGATGCCGCCCACGAAGAAAACCATCAAAGTCAAGTTGACGCTTCGTAAACAGATCCAAGAGAGTACTAATCCCAAGAAAATCGAATAACCCACCAAGCGGACCAGTGTAATGGTACCTTCTTCATCGATCGCCACATTGTCGACTGGAGGACCACCCATGCGCAATGTCGCTTCGGCTGCAGGTGGCTCTGGAATCAACCACGAAAAGGGAGGTGGGAGCGTGGTCGGTGTAGGAGGTGGTGCCACGCCCGATTGATCGGCCAGCACATTGATACGACCTAAAGGCGAACCAAGCATGCCGCGACCAAGTACATGTTTAAGATTGCGACGGCCTACTTCGGTCAGTGTAACCAGTACGCAAGTTTGACGTGGTGGTTCTTGAATCGCCATCGCGTCGAAAAAGGTGTACCATAGCTGCGCCAAAATTTTCGGTTCAGCATGTGTGAGTTTAGTCGCGTCACCACCCAATTTGGTTTCGATCGTTTCGTCAACCAGTTGGCTTAGCTTTTCTTCCCAACCCTTAGGGAACGTAGCGACGAAATCTGCGGGGAGCAATTGGCGAAGCGATTCTGGTTTCCAGTCGAAGCCGTAAGGAACGACTGGGGCAAAAAGTGTTCCCGTCAAACGATCAAGGGCTTCACGACGTCCACCAACTTCATTGCCTGTCTTGTGAAGTGGGCCACCTGGACCCGCCAGTTCTTCCACCAAATCAGGCCCTGTTTGCACGCGGCTAAAGAATGGTGCCGTCAACAAGCGCGGGTCGCGATAAAATGGATTGCGATCACCCTCTCCGAACGAATTGCCAAAGCTGGCAATGAATTGCCCTTCGAGCCGAAATGCTCCCAGCAACTTTTGGAAATTTCGCATCGCATATCCAACGATATTGCTTTTGCCATCCCAACGGTAGAGTTTGCCTTCAGGAGTGAGGTAAAACCAACGACCTGCTTCATCAACCAACCATTTCTCCTTTTCACCACCCCAGTTGTAGTGAAAAGATTGATCGGCCATTAACGCATAATCCGATCCGAGTTGCCGAGCTCGCTTGAAATCGTCTTCCGGTCGGTCCTTGCTCACCATTTGTTCGGAACGAAGTTTCTCGACAAACAGTCGCAACTTCTGATCTTCTGTTGTGCAACCTTTCCAGGTCGCAAGGATGAATTGTTCGCTCACAAAGTGCTTAGCGAACCAGGCGAGTTCTTCCGTTTCTCTGAATGTGTCAGGCAACCAATCTTTGATATTGTTTTCAGTCTTTTGAAGTGCCATGCGCGCGCCACGCAGCACAAACGGCACTGTGAAGAAAACAATCATCAACAACAGCAAAGCGTTGGTGATTCCAAGATTATTTTTTCTGGTGAAAAATGGTTCGCTCATGGACGCCAATTACCAATAAGGTCAGGAGGATAGCATCCCAAAAACAGTGCCAGGGAGCCATAGTCGCTCCAAGCTATCTAACCTCGGCTTGTAGGTCTACATCAAAGCTGGCGTTTCTACGCTAAGCCGGGGGAGCAAGGCCATAAATTACGGGTCAGTAAAGATAGACCGCTGGCCATCATCCAAACCGGTGACGAACAGGTGGAAATCTGTTCGTCACTCGGCTGGTTCTTTGTGGGGGTTAGTCCAGAATCTTCGCGCCAGCAATCAAGCGGATGAAGTCTGCGTTGGATGGGAACTTCACCAACTGCTTGGTGAGCTGTTCCATCGCTTCAACAGGGTTCATTGTGTTGAGAGTTCGACGCAGCATTGTGACCGCATGCAAGGTCTCTGGGTCGTGAGGCAACTCTTCACGGCGTGTTCCGGATTGGGTGATGTCGATAGCTGGCCAAACGCGTCGATCAGCTAAGCGGCGATCCAAGACCAGTTCCATGTTACCGGTTCCTTTGAACTCTTGGAAAATCAAGTCGTCCATTCGGCTACCAGTGTCCACCAATGCGGTACCTACGATCGTTAGCGAGCCACCCTCCGCAAAAGCGCGAGCAGTTGCAAATAGTTTCTTGGGGATGTCCATCGCTTTGATGTTCACACCGCCGGTCATGGTTGGGCCATTGTTGCCTACCCATTTGTTAAACGCACGAGCCAAACGAGTGATGGAGTCCATCAACAAGAAAACATCTTTGCCCATTTCGGCAAGTCGCTTGCAGCGATCGATCACCAATTGGCTCAAGCGGACATGACTTTCAACGTCTTGGTCGAGGCTGCTAGCAATCACTTCGCCGTTAACAACATTACGTCGCATATCGGTGACTTCTTCTGGGCGTTCGTCAATCAAGAGAACGATCAGAGTGACGTCAGGGTGATTGGTGGAAATGCCACGGCTGATGTGCTGTAGCATGATCGTTTTACCGGATCTTGGTGGGGCTACGATCAGTGAGCGTTGGCCTTTTCCGAGAGGAGCTAGCAAATCGATCACACGATTGGTGATCGGCTGTTGTCCCACTTCCAGTTTCAGCCATTGTTCAGGGTTGATGGCGGTCAAGGTGTCGAAGGATTTGACCTTGCTGTAATCGTCTGGGGTCAAGCCATCTACATCAAGGATTTCACGGACTCGAGGTCCTTGTTGACGGCGAGCATGTTGCATCATGCCGCGGACTTTTACGCCTTGGCGAAGTCCAAATTTTTCGATCATGGTGCCCGGAACAAATGGGTCGGAACGTTCACGGGAATAGTTGCTAGCAGTGCTGCGAAGGAAGCCGTAGCCGTTGGGATGCAGTTCGAGGATCCCTTCGATTTCAGTTAACGGCGGCTCTTGGCCTTCTGGTAATTCTACATCTGGATTTTCGTTGTCAGGTGCACCGTCCATGGGTCGGCGCGGGCGACGTGATCTCATGCGATGCATACCACCACCGCCACCGCCGCCACCACCATTACCTCCGCCACCGCCACCACCGTAGCCTCCACCTCCACCGCCACCACCGCCGTAGCCGCTGTTGGAGTTTCGATTGTTAGGCCGGGGGCGAAAACGCTTTTTCTTGGGCATACAAAATCTACCTGGATTGTTGGGCTGTTAGAGACAGCAGAGTAACAGTACTAGGATTGCGCGTTATGCGCTGGGTGAAGATAAAAAGCACAGAAAGACGACTTTGGATTTGGCGGTGGGAGGGGAAAGTCGATCCTGACCTTGCGCCAAATCACATAACGGATTTATGCAGTCGACATCGGGGAACAAATACCGCTCCGAGTTCGTTTAAGATTCGCTACCTACAACGCAACGAATTACGAAAGACTCTGGATTTGTTGTCTGGTCAGGTTTGGATGCATCAAAGCAGCGATGCAGAAAACCTGTTATCAACAGCGGTGACGAAACTCCGATGCTGAGGCTGTCGGCAGATCAATTCAACCTTGAATTGTTCTAGCGATCGGGCAGAGTTGACCACAGAACGTGTTTACCATCCCAACGTGATTGTCCAATTGGACAAAGGGGATGACGACCACAGAAGGGTCAAGCTCTCGAAAGCCGACGGACTGTAGCTTCCTCAAAAGTATGCTGGAATGTTACCCGCTGGCCTCGCAATGTCAAGCGTTTTCGGCGTTTCCATTGCCTGCAAATCATTTTTTTTCCACAAAATCCCTACAACCGTTAAATTTTATCATTCCGGCTACCCGATTAACCCAAAGAGGCCATGTCCCAGGTCGTTCTTTGTCTTATTGCAATCGGGAACTTTAGCCATGATGGCAACCGCACTATTGCTCTGCGCCACCCTAACTCTAGCTGCAGCACCGCCAGCCAATGACGGAATCAAATGGACTGCCGAGTTAGATGAAGCGTTAAAGCTAAGCCAAAAATATCACGTTCCCGTCCTGCTTCATTTTTCTAGCGACCATTGCCCTCCCTGCCGATTACTCGAGCAAAGAGCATTCAAGTCAAATGAAGTGATCAAAGCGGTTCACGACGATTACATCCCAGTTTTGGTCAATGTGGATCAATATCGCCAAATCGCCCAACGCTACAAAGTGGAAGCTTGGCCTACGGATATTCTGCTCAATAGCGATGGTGAAGTGATGCACAAAGGGGTGAGTCCGCAAGACCCAACCCAGTATGTATCAATGCTCAAGAAGGGCGTAGACGCGCACCGAAGCCACCTCGCCCTGAAGATTGAGGCAGCCAAGACCGCTGCACCGGCAGTCATTGCCAAGTCGCAAGTTCCGCAAGGCAATACGCCGATCGCCAATATGCAAATCAAGCCGTTTTCCTTGGCAGCGGCTCAGTCAACAACAAATCCATCCAGCACGGCAGCCCGCGTCGCTCAGTCGCCTTCGTTGCAACCACAAACGGAGACTTCACCGTCAACCCAAGATCCTTCAACTAGCGGACCCAGCTCTGCCATTCAAACCGTCAATCCTTTCTATCAGCCATCGGCCCCACCGAGCACCAAATCGTTTGCTGATGCTCCTGTCGTTGCTCCAAGTATTGAATCGAAGCCAACTACCGATACAAGCATCGTTGTTGATTCTGCTGCAGTAGATCCATCTACCGCTGAGGCATCGGTAGTTGAGGAAACTGTTCCACCACCAGTGCTTGATGGGTTCTGTCCAGTAACGCTACATGAAGCTCTCTTGAGTGGCGATACAGCCAACGCTTGGATCGAAGGTATGCCTGAGTTCGCAGTAAAACACCGAAGCTGTATCTACTGGTTCAAAGATGAGAAACAGCTCGAAAAATTCATGGCAACTCCAGATAAGTACGCCGCTGTATTGTCAGGCTATGACCTTGTAAGCTTCTTGCGAGAAGGGGTACTGCTCCCTGGCAAGCGAGAACATGGTTACATTCGCGACGGCAAACTATTCTTGTTCTCGTCCGAAGCAAACAAAAAGGTTTTTGCTGAACGTCATCATGAGTTTGTGACCGAACTGCAACAGTTGCTGACGCATCGTGAAGCGAAGAAAATGTCGGATGCCGGGACGATGACTCGCTAAAAAAGAAATTTCAAACAACACAGAACGCCTGCATCCGATTAGTTCGCGATGCAGGCGTTTTTCTGTTTGAGCTAGGGGTATTTGTAGCTTGGGTTGTCAGGATTGAAATCCTCAGCGGTCAGGCCGACGTTTAGTTTCACATTCAAGTAAGTGTATTCTTCCTCGAGCGGCGGTTGTTCTCCTTCTTTCTTGGGCCAACCGAACGCTGCGTAGCGCAAGGGGATCATTCTTTCGGAATCAAAGAAGATCTGGGCAATGTGAAAGTCCATCCCCTTCTCTGGCTTGGGATGGGTGACTTGGATGAGCTTGCAGGGGCGATCGCCGACCTTTTCGTTCTCGATGATTTGCACATCGCAAGGCCCTAATTCTCTATCGCGAGTTCCCTTTTCAATCAGTTTTTCAACCAAGCGAATCAAGCCAATTCCAGTGATCGGATAACGATTTCCGAGCATGGCAATCGTCCCTTCCGGATCCAAGTTCATTCGCATGATGTTCTTGAATCCCCCTTCGTGCGCCACGATTTGATTTTTGTTCACACCTTCAATCCAAATCACCTCACGTCCCTTGGACGAAGCGGGAGAATTGAATTTCAAATAAACGTGCATCGGAATTGCCGCGTTCCCCTCCGTAGCTAACTGAGGGTTGATAACTTTCAATTCCATTTCGGATTCACCGCCCAAAGAACCACCGATGCGTTCCCGTTTGAGAAGAGTGGCTGTGTAATCACGCACTTCTAGTTTCATCTTCTTGACTGCGTCATGAGCGAGTTCCAAAACCGGATCCAAAGGATGAGCATTCGGATCGGTTGAAGACTCGGCGGACGAACCTTCTTTTCCAACGACCGGAGCCGTTGTGGACGAAGATTGAGAGCTCCGTGTTTCTCCACCCTCATCTTGAGGCGCAAAGAACACAATGATCAGAGATAAAGCTATGGCGATAATGAACAAGCTAAATGTCAATGGGAAGGACTTGTTGTTTACATCGCGCTGCTGTTTTGGGCCTGCGTCAGCCATGATTCCACCTCCTGTTCATGGATCGATTGAGCGAGTTCAAAGCCACTTTGATTTAATGAAAACTCGCCATGTAATTGATGGATACAAAGTCCGGCTAAGCAAAGTTCGCGGAATGCATGCAGATATTGAATAGCTACACGCAAATCGTTTGCATCTTGAAAGACGAGACATTCATCTTCGTTCACATGTACATGTAAAGCTAAAAAACGTTCCGTTGCGCGAAAGCCTCTCGGCATCACTTTGAGTTCCAACGCGCCTGATTGTTTCGCCAAATAGAGAATCGCTTTTGCCTGTCCCGATAATTTCTCTTTCGAAATTGAACTGCTCGCCTGATGCGGATGAAACAACGCATGGGCGCACAGGTAGGCGTACGCTGATATAGTCGGCACCGATATTCCTAAGGCGTCCCAAGTACCGTGCAAGTTGGGAATTCTTGGATTTTCAGAGCCATCGATTGGGGCACGCTTGCCGCCGTGAAATGTTTCATCGTTGGGAAGGTAATTCATCGTCGGCGATTCCCAGCATGCGACTAGGGATATTTTGGGTTCTCAATGTTGGTGACTCACCGGCTCGCATCCACTGCACCACGGCTAAAGCAATTGCCCCCAAAGCGGCGACTGCAAAAAACACTCGAACCGCCAACACACCGTTTGAGTCGCGAACCAACCTCGCGGGAGTCCAGCGGCTTGCTAGCCAATCTGGACTCCACATCGAATAGATGAATAACGCAGCAATCCCGAGCGTAATCGATAACATCAACCAATCAGCAGAGGTCAATCAATGACTCCCAAGATGAAATCCGTTTAGCCTTTACTTAGCGCTTACGTGAGTTCTACTTAAGGCCACGACGTTCGAGCAACGCTTCAACCTTCGGATCAGAACCACGGAAGTCGCGGTATTGCTGCATCACTTCACGTGTTGCTCCACGCGACAGGATTTTCTCACGGAACTCCATACCCGAGTTGCTTTCCAAGCCACCTTGTGTTGCCATGTAGGCGAATGCATCTGCGGCCAGTACTTCGCTCCAAAGATATGCGTAGTAGCCAGCTGAATAACCACCGGACCAAACGTGGGCGAAATATTGAGTTCGATAGCGTGGAGGAACAGGAGCGAAATTCACGCCATACTTGGCAAGCAATGCTGCTTCAGTTTTCTCGACATCTTCAGGCGAGGTAGGTACATCGTCCGCTTTCATGGAGTGCCAGCCTAAATCCAACAAGGCTGCTGATAGATACTCGAGAGTATCGAAGCCTTTGTTGAATTTGCTGGCTGCAATCGCTCGTTCCAGCATTTCTTGAGGAATGGTTTCCCCCGTTTTGTAATGGCGAGCGTAGTTTTTGAGAACCACCGGATCGATAGCCCAATCTTCATGGACGGTCGAAGGAAACTCCACAAAATCACGAGGTACCGAAGTACCAGACAGAGTTGGGTATTCCACTTTCGAGAATAGTCCATGAACACCATGTCCCAATTCATGGAACATCGTTTGTACTTGGTCTAAGCTCATTAGTACCGGTTCGCCTGGTGCAGCTTTCGAAATATTCATCACATTGACGACCACGGGCTTTTGGCCCAATAGTCGCGATTGATTCACGAATGAATCCATCCATGCACCACCACGTTTGCTGTCGCGCTCAATGTAATCTGCATAGAACACACCGATGACCGATCCATCTTTGTTGAGGACGTCAAAAACGCGTACGCCTTCACAATAGACAGGTAGGTCGGTTCGCTCGCGGAACGAAACGTTGTAGAGTCGACCAAAGGTGTAGAAGACCCCATTTTTCAATACGCTATCGAGTTCGAAGTATGGCTTGATCAACGACTCATCGAAGTCATATTTGGCTTTGCGAACTTTCTCAGCGTAGTACTCCCAGTCCCATGGTTGTACGTCGCCAGCGACGCCATCGGCGTTCATGAATTCCTGGATTTCTTTCGATTCCGCTTTGGCTTTGGCTAGAACCTGCGGTACCAAGTCGCTCAGCATCTTAAAGGCCGCTTCAGGCTTCTTGGCCATTTGATTTTGCAAAGCATATTCGGCATGGCTGGCGAACCCTAACAAAGTCGCTTTTTCCGCGCGAAGCTTAGCCAGCTTGATCACCAAAGGGCGGTTGTCGACGCCACCATTTTGCCCCATGGCTCGATAGGCAGAAGCTTCCCAAACTTTCTTGCGCAAGTCGCGATTCTTGAGTGATGTCAAAATCGGTTGGCGAGTGGTGTTGGTAATCGAGATAAGATATTTGCCTTCTTGCCCTTTTTGTTTGGCAGCTTCAGCAGCCGCCGCGATCTCAGCGTCCGACATTCCGTCCAACTGTTTTACATCATCAACGATCACAGCTCGTTCTTTAGTCGCAGCCAACAAGTTGTTTTGGAACTGTGTGGTTAACTTCGACATCTCTTCATTGATTTGGCGAACACGTTGTTGGGCAGCATCATCCAACATAGCACCCGCACGTACAAAGCTCTGATATTGCTCCTCGAGTAATCTCTTCTGCTCTTCGTTCAATTCGAGAATGTTGCGATCATTCCATATCGCTTGCATTCGCGCAAAGAGTTTCTTGTTCAAATTGATGTCATCGAAATGCGACGACAAAATCGGTGCAATCTCTTCTTCAACCGCTTGCAGTTCGGGACTGGTATGTGAGTTGGTCAAGTTAAAGAAGATTGCGGCGACGCGTTTCAAGGTTTCGCCTGTCCGTTCCATGGCAACCAGCGTGTTGTCAAAGGTTGGCTTTTCGGTTGAATTGGCTATCGCCTCGATCTCTTTTTTCTGTTCGGCCATACCCACTTCAAAAGCAGGCTTGTAGTGCTCAACCTTGATGTCACTAAAAACGGGAGCTTCCAAAAACAATGGACTTTTGGAAAGCAAGGGGTTTTCGGCTTTCATGGAACTTCCTGTAGACACGAGCAAACATCCAGTGACCAGCAGCGCGAGTTGACGAACATACCAACGTGAAATCGAGAAAGTAGCGAGCATCAATTCGTCCCTCTGCCATTCAAGAATGGTTCAAAATCAAAAACAAATGCAAAGTACTGCCCAGGCATGACCATTAATTGCCTAGGCATGACCATTATCCACATAGCAACATTGTCCGGGTAGGGGCTTGATTTCTCAAGTGTACAGAGCAAATAGCTACGTACGTTTGTCGCTCCCGAATGCTCCTTGTCTACTGTACGGTTGTGGCTGTGTTACGAAAAAAAGGGAGAGCTTTTGGCTCTCCCTTTTTCTGTTGTCGATTTCAACACGTGTGAACTAGCGTTTCGTGTTCCGTTTGTTCGGATCGTTGGCCACTTCTTGTGTGGGTGGCAGATAACCCATGTACGTCAACATGTCTCGAATCTCCGACGCGGAGAGGTCTTCGAGGAGACCGGTTGGCATTAATGAAACCTTGCTAGAAGCAACTTCTTCAACCTCTTCTGCAGTAATCGTAATCTCTTGTCGGTCCGATTTGCGAATGGTCAAGCTGCCATCGCCGTTGGTGGTGACCAAACCAATGTAGGTGTCACCATCTCGAGTGCGGACCTTCTTGGAAGAATATTGATCACTGATGACGTGCGAAGGATAGAGGATGGCCTCCAATGTCTCTTGCTGAGTGAATCGGCGACTGATCGCAGTGAGGTCAGGTCCAATCGTAGTGCCTTCACCTTGGAAGCGATGGCAGGCCGAACATTGAGCTTTTGCAAACGCTTTTTTCCCTTCGTCAGGTGAACCTTTTTTGCCGAGTTCGTGTTCAAGATATTCGGCAATCTTTTCCATGTTCCATTTCGCTTGTTTGTCCACGGTCGGCAACGCAGCTTCTGGCTTATCTGGATAGGTTTCCGTGTACCATGTTTGCCAGCCACTGAGCGGACCTTGCTCGGCCACTGGTTCGCGTTTCACACCGGTCCAATGCTCAAGCAAATCGAGAGCAGGTTTAGGATTGAGTTCGTCATCGGCCAACTTGATGCCTACCAGAATCACTTGACGGAATGCTTCCGGATCATCAGCTGCCAATTCGACTTTCACCAGCAACTGCATGATTTCGGCTGCAATGTCGGGCTCAAGTAAGCCCAAGCTGCGTACCAGATAATCCCAGTTGTCACCGTTGGGTTGTCCAGCCAATGCGAGGGCAACAGCCGCACGTCGATCGGGACTGCGTCGCCAGATTTCTCGCAAATAGCGTGTCGATGCCTCGTCACCACTACGTGCCAAGATGGCGACGATACCCGTCTTAAGTCTCTTGAAGACGTCGTCGTGAATTCCATCGCGATCGATTTTTTTGTCGAGTTCGATGAGGGCCTCACGGTCTGCGATTTCAAGTTTGGCAGGCAACACGGGTAACGCTGAAAGAGCAGCGTTGGGCCATATATCACCCTCTGCCACAAAGATTCGTGCTTCCTCCAGCGGAATCTTTTCGCCGAAGTCACGACTAGCCTGCATCACATACAATGGAACGCTGCTGCCACCTTCGAATCGCTGTGCCATTTCATAGAATCGCAGCAGTGCAAAACGCTCAACCGCATTCCACGTATGAGTAATCCGCGGGACATACAAGCTGATCAAAATCTTATCGACCATTTCAGCGTTGCCTGTCAAATAGACCAAGGCAGGTTCAATTACTTCTTCAGCTTGCATGTAGGTTAGCAAGCGGATCAGCTCGCGATTGATTAGCGGTTCTCCAGCAGGGAATTCTTTGACTAGTTGCTCTTTCAATTCGGGGACTTCCGTCGCCGGGATCTTGCCTTGATGCAAGGCGACCTGCACAACTCGCAATAACTCGATGAAATCGCGGTCGCTGACGAAGCCAGACAACGTTTTCTGGCAAGCCGTAATGACTTCTTTACCATGCTCGGGAGTTGGTGCACTTGTCATTAGCGCCAAGGAACCGATGATTCGTTCCCGAATCGAATCGCTGTTGATCAATTGGTCTTTCCAGGTAGCCACATCAATACGCTCCAGCAATTTTCTGGCTACCCAAGAAAGATGTTTGTCTTCGCTGGTTAGTTGCTTGCGGATGTCATCAATCGTTAATGTTGCACCTTGACGAAGAAGACCCTCTGCGGCTGCGAGACCAACTTGAGTGCTAGAATCATTGAGCATTACCTTCAAGCGATCGGTCACTTCGGAACCGGTTTGCAACGCTAGGAGTCGAGCTGCCTTATGGCGTAGGCCTTCGTTAGGGTTCTTCGAAAGTTCAATCAAAAACTCGGGAGTAGGTTTAGGTCCGTACCATTGCATCAAGTCCAACGCACGAATTCGATAGCGGGTAGGATTATCATCGCTGGAGGCTACGCCTGATACCAACTGATTCCATTCGTCGCCCAATGATTTTTTGATCATGGCGATTTCTTGACGAGCCCAAGCGGTTCCGATTTGTGGGAATCGAATCGCTTTCGTAATGCCATCGCCAAGATTCTTGACACGCTCCGGAATTTCACCATCCCAGCTCACTCGATACAGCCCACCATTGGTAGAGCGACCGCCCGTGCAGAAATACAAAGCTCCATCTGGGCCAACATCAATGTCGGTTACGTTTAACGGTTGGCCTTGCACAAAGGTCTCATACTGGGCCTGATAGGTTGAGCCATTGGGGGTTAGTCGAACCGCGAGGATACGTCCTTCGGACCAATCTGCCAAAAAGAGTTGACGGTGGTAGCGAGTTGGAAACGCATAATGATCGTATACGATAGCCCCTGTGGGCGAACCGCGACCTGTATCGGTCATCGCCATGATGCGGTCTGGATAATATTCTGGCATGGTAGCCCAACCGCTACGCCAGCCCATCTCTGCCCCTTCAATCACATGGAACAATTGAGTGGGGCGGTGCCAAGCAGCACCAATATCGGATTCCATATCGCTGTCATGGACAAACAATGATCCGTCGTCGTTGAAGGCAATGTCATAAGCGTTGCGAATACCACCAGCAACGATTTCGAGTTTCTGGCCATTGAGATCGGTGCGGACGATAACGCCACCTGGTGCCTTAACGCCGCGAGCATGTCCACCTGGATCTTCCATACGAGGTTGGACTAAATCCCCTTCGTAGAAGTTGCGATAAGTGCTACTGGTAGCGATCTCACCTTCAAGGGCTTGGTGGTTTCCAATCACGACATACAGCATGCCATCCGGGCCAAGCACAATGCCGTGGGCACCATGTTCGCCGGCCGAACCGCTGAAGCTCACGAGCTTGGTAATTTTTTCGAGTGTTCCATTGCGGTCCGCATCGGAGAGTCGGTAGAGTCCTGAGCCTTCTTCGCCTTCACCGGTGACAAAGACTTCACCGTTCAGTGGTAAGATGCCTTGAATGTTCTTAATCGCATCGCAGTAGACGCGAGAGCGATCGACTTTGCCATCTTTGTCGCTATCGTAGAACAGCAACAGTGGTCCACCTTCTTGGGATGCAATGACGTGCCCAAATTCATTGAATGCCATGGCGATCAATGAGCCGGCAGCTTCATCATCCAAAATCTTCTCTACGCGAAATCCTTGTGGAGCTCGGAAGCGTTCACCTTCATGGCTATCGGAGGCAGCCACATCTTCTCGGCGATCCCAAGGTGAGGTTTCGCCCAACGGCCCGAAAACTTCCGCTGGACTCCAGCGTGCATCGTTAAATGTGGTTGCAGCCCAATTGCGAGGAACTTCCAAGGCAGTTCGCCAGGTTCGATCCGTGGAATAATTGGCCCAAGCACCAGAGTCGGGTTTGATTTGAACGCGGGCTGCTAATGCAGCCGTTGTGCCTTTGGTATTGCGAACCTTGACGGCGATCACATTCCGGCCGCGCACCAAGTGTGGCTGAATATCATACGTAGTTAGTTGCCGAGTCGATTCGCCTTTACCCACAGCCCGTCCGTTAACGAACAGCTGATATTCATCATCGGCGCCAATCATGACCAGCGCTTGTTCGGCGTTGCTGATGTGAAACGTTTTGCGGAAGTAGCAGTCGGCTTCAGGGACTGCATTTTTGGGATGTTCTACGGTCCAAATCCAATTGGCTTCTTGGGCCGACAGATTCGATAAGGGACTCGCTAGCGTCGCCAAGAGAAGTACAAGGCAGGACCACGACCTGAGCCGAACCGCTGAAACTCCAGCAGGGATCAGGTTGAGACCGAGGAGTGAAAATCTACCGAAAGCATTACCGGTCGCTTTCGACGCATCCTGCGTTATGCGGCTCATTTCATCGCATCCTTATTGCACTACTAGCAATTCCATAGTTCGCATGCTTGCCCCTTGGAGAGAATTTCTCCTGAACAGAGTTTCCACTCTGAGCAGAGATTTCCCCGGAATAGGCAACTAAGAGGTGGAGGTTAGTACAAATCCCTACGCTGGGGCAAGATCAACTTTTCCCCTTTTGCACCCCCCCGAACTCCACCGGGTGAGCAGCTGGCAAATTGCGAAAATATGCGGAGCGTAACGATGTTGCTAGCAAATCAATTGAATGAACTGAGAATGGCTCAAACCGGTCCTTGCATAGTTGGAGAAAAACTGTCATATTTCTCTGCGATGCGTCCGTAGCTCAATTGGATAGAGTATCGGTCTTCGGAACCGAGGGTTGCAGGTTCGAGCCCTGCCGGGCGTACTTTCGTCTCAATCTGAGACATTGGGCCTACGGGCCTGTTCGGATACGGAAAGATTTTCCATTACGGCGACTAGATCGCACTAATCCCCAGCGTTTTTGGGGGGGCGATGAGACGGTCGAAGTTTTCTATGCTCTCACTTTTCGTGGCGAGAGCAAATTTTCCGAATTTTGCTCCCATCTGAACGGTATTTTCCCGCGCGAACCATGGCGTTTACTTGTTGCTGGTTGGAACGCCGATTACTGCCGACCCACTGAACAGGACCTCAAAACTGCCCGACCGTCAGGCTATCGCCTCGCCTCATCCGAGGCAAAACTCCGCATCTTCGGCCACCATACGATGTAGATGGACGTAGAGAACTCGATACATGGAAGTCGAGGCATGATTGGGGCTTCTCGTGGCAGTAGGGTGATCGATTGGCCTAGCAACCCGATAGGCGAACCTAGTTAGGCCAGATCGCACGCAGGTTCGTGCGTGAATTTTTCGCCTCAAAAAGCAATCTGCCGGCAAATGGAGTTCGCTGGATTGAGGACCAGAAAACAACAGGCCGGCAAATTAGGGCTCCAAGTGTGGACGTGTGTCGCAATCATCCACACTTGGAGAATCTAAAGGATTGGAAATGGTACGTGTCCAGTGGCAGCTATCATTGTGGCTCGCCCACATGATGACCTAACGATATAGACGATCGCGGTCGACAAGAACTCCGTTATGCACAAGCTCCACGGTACCACCCGGCAGAGACGGAAACCAATGTGATGAACTCAATGCAGAGTATTTAAATCGGAGCGTTTTTTGTCCGCTCGCGTGTTGGATCGTACTCTCGATCGGATGCGGAACAATACCTGCTACGACGAGCTCACTCCAGGCCTGAACGGTCCTCTCGTCGAGAACCTTACCTGCTGCATCACGAAAAATCACTTTCGTTGATGGCAATCCGGTAACACTTCCATTGCCAAACGCGGGTGACTGATAGAGTCCACCAGCATCCGACCGGATACGAGTTTCATCGGTCTGACCAAACGATGCAGCACCCGAAAGAGTGCTAGCTAAAAATGCGAGCGCGAACAACGACTTCTTCATCTTCAAACTCCCCAAGTAAAACACCAACAACCCGAACCTAAAAAGAGTCAATCGCCTATGCTCGCTATTCTTGGAATAACAAGCGAACCGATCGCAGCGATTTGAGTCACGGTTATTGTCCCGTTACACTGAATGGGATCAAGTTAATGAATACTTAAAAGCGCGCACAAAAAACGCCATGGCGGATATATGTCCCAAGCACCAATGCACGAAACGATATCAAAGTTAGCTTTCTGGAGGTTGTATCCATATAGGCTTCGTGAGGAATTGCTTAAGACTCTTTCGGAAATGGTTGATGCTCAAGGTCCGTGCACGCTTTTACAATTGAATCGATTCTTTTCCGAAGGTGGAAGGCGTCTAAGTGAATATCATATTCGTCGCCCCCCGCGTTACCGATTTTTGTTGTGGCTACCACATATTCGCGCTGGGCAATCTGAAATTGAACGACGCATTTATCTTCGGCGTGACTCGGAGTTATTCGGCGTGAATCGGTTATTCGATATGTTTACACCCGAAGAATGGAAACAATGCGTGTTGTCAAAGATTGCAGAGAAATGCAATGTGGGCGATAGCGTCTATGTGTGGATACGGTGCGCCGACGACGAGCTGTGGACTGCCTGCTTGCGACGAACAAGACAGCAACCCAGTTTTTCCACAGAAAACAGCACGACTCTCGCTCTGTTCGCGCGCGAGTTCCATAAGTCAAAATTGTTATGGTACGGTGAGAAACTCCATAAGTTGAGTGCGAGTGAACAGGAAGTTCTTCATCTGACCGCCCAGGGGTTGACCGCAAGCGAAGTGGCTAAGAATCTGTACGTGAGCAAACGGACTGTCGAAGCTCATTTGTTTAGAGTCAGGAAGAAACTAAATACTCAAACCACGCGAGCTGCCATGGGATCAGGTGGAAACGTCGCCACCGATCTTTGAACAACTCCTCCGCAGACCGGTCGGAGCTTCCGAGTGGTTAGTCTTGGTTTTCGGTTTTGAGACCAAGCGTACGCTCCAAGGTTGCGATTGTGTTTCGGTAAACTTGTGAATCTGCGTATCGCTTTGTTGCACGACGTACCAAATTGGACAAACTGTCTGGGAGAGCGTGTCAGAATTGCGCCGACCATGGCAACAACCCTACTCCTGCCCACTGCCGACACATCAACCCCGCTTGCTCTCGACTTGCCGCCATTCTTCGGATGCCAATATTCTCTGAAATGATAACGGTCACTGTGACAGCCTTCAGGCGACGGCTCGTTCGCAGACGTTGCTGCTCGTCTTGCGATGACGCCAATGCCAATGTGTGTTTGACACATGCCGCTGAACCCAATGGCCCATCTCGCTTTGCAGGTCATCGTACCTAATCCAGCCGACTCGACTGGTCCAACGAGAATAGCCTGCGTAGCTGCGGTTGTATGCTCAGGCGTCTCATTCTTGGACATTGGGCTTTGAAGTGGTGTTCAAGGGAAATTCGAGCGATGCAACACCGATTTCCCTCGAAAAACGCTGGCAAATGAACAAGAATTCTCTAGTTTACTCACTTTGGGGGCATTCTTTCCGAGTAAAAGATCTAAGCCGTTTTTTCCCAACCATGCGTGTTCCTTACAACTCGTGTTCACAATGATGCGTTTCTCCATCAAGGCGATTGAAGGAATTGCCTTTGTCCTTTCTGGGATAGTTGTGAAGTATTGTCCCTCGTCCGACAACAGGTGATACTGAATAGGTTTCACGGAACCAAAACTGTATACCGCTGTTATTGCAAGAGTCATGCCTTGAGTACCATCGCTAAGCTAACCGGTGGAGAGTTTGATGCCATGGTTGAGCGTGGGGCTTTTGAGTGTATCGGCCCCAAAAAGGTCGAATTGCTTCATGGAGTGTTGCGATTTACGCATCCAGCTGGACCTTTGCACGACGATTTGATCGATTATCTAAACCGCTGGTCAGTTAATGCAACCAATGATGGCGTTGCCAATGTTCGGGTTCAATGTGGTTTTGTCTGCGCTGATAACCGACCTGAGCCCGATATCTTGTGGTTAAAGCCACGGCGGTATGGGAGTGAGAAGCCGAAAGCAGAAGACGTGCTCTTATTGATCGAAGTTACTGACAGTAGTTTGGCTACCGATCTTTTAGAAAAAGCAACCATTTATGCAGAAGCTGGAGTGGCAGAGTATTGGGTTGTCGACGTGCGGTCTGCACGAATTCAGGTCATGTCGGAGTGCCACGCTGGTACTTACCGCCAGATCCAAACGATCGTTTCACCGAACTTGCTGTCTCCCCGTTGCCATCCTAACGCAATGTTGAATACCGCAGATTTGTTTAATGTAGTTTGATTCGCTCTACTAGACACGATTCAAGTAGCTCTTCTCAGATTTCGCATTTGGGAAATGGAGCTAGTACTTGAATGCACCTCGGTCATTGTGCTTGAACGCGTTGATTCATTACGCATTTGAGGTTGCATTCTAGGTAGTTACCAAGCAGCCAAGCCAACGAACGTCGGGGAAACGAAGGTTGGCTTTAAGGCTTTGTCGTTGGGTGGGAAACCCGAGGTCAGGAAAAAGCACTACCAGCACGCTGATTCATCGAAGCCAGCCCTAGTGCAGAAGGCATGAATCACTTGTCGCCGGTTTTGACTGCGCTGTCAGGAGTTTTTCCATCTGTCTCGGCAGTTGGTTCAAAGGAGAATTTGAACTCTCCTTCGGGTAAGTGGCCGTCCGTGACAATCTGTACGCCGTCAACTTGAATGGTGGCTATCTCAGACCCATCCTCAAGGACTTGATTCTCACCGATCTTATTCCCTTCTGCGTCGCGAATTATCCCATCAGCGTCAGCATGGAATGGACCAAAGAACCACTGCTTAAGTGCCTCACTGCTTGCGTAAGTACCACCGGCAGCTCCGATGGTCAGCAGGGCGAGTGCGACCGTCCACATTTTGCGACGACTACTCGTTACTGTTCGTCGTTCATTCATAATTCTCTCCTCAAGTTCATCGGAAAATAACTTGCTGCAACTCGCACTGCGCGAGCGAAGCTCATGAAACTTTTCATCCAACCATTCTTCATTTTTTGTCATGGTGATTCCTCGATTCGTTTAGGCAATCTCAGGCTAAGTTCCCTGTCGGGAGTTGAGAATCTGTTTCAACATAGACCGGCCACGAGTCAGTCTGGATTTGATTGTCCCCTCAGCAACTCCTAAAGTCAGAGCCACAGTTGAAACAGGCAATTGTTCGATGTAATGCAATACCAACACTCTTTGAAACGGTTCTGGTACGTTTAAAAGGGCCGCTTGCAGTTCTTCCGCATCTTCAGCAGAGTCTCTCACTGCGGCGGCTGGCTCAGACTCCAAACCAATCCAACGGCGAAGCTTTTGTCGTCGCGACCAACTGATAACTGCGTTGGTTGCCAGCCTATAAATCCAAGCCACAAATGGAGCTTCGTTCCGTTTCCATTTCCGTAGTCCACGAACCATGGTCAGGAACACTTGAGCCGTAACATCTTCGGCTTCATGCCGCGACATGATACGACGCCCCACATAACGTGCGATGCGGTCCACGTAACGGCGGTACAGGCTACTCAAGGCAGCCTCGTCCAGCTGGGCCAGTTCGGCTAACTCTTCGTCGGACAAGGCCGCAAAACGATCCATTTCGGTTCGATCGCAGTGGCTAGTTTCTCCATCGCTAGCCGAATTGCGGAGAGTTCCACAGGTAGGAAGTGACTTAGACCGTGGGGCGACCTCACACGTGGGCTCTTCGTCCGGAAGGTTGTCCTTTGGTAATGTTGTCGTTTCTCTCATGCATAGTAAAACGCACGAGCAGTGCCTGAGGTTCCCGCCGTAAGCAAAATTCCGTTCTTTTCTTGTACTTCAGTCCGAGGAATGGCTCGATGAATCATTGAAAGATCCGCCTCGAGTGAGTGCGGGAAGAGTCCTGTCGACTTCCTAGGTCGCATCAAAGGCGGCATCGACGGGGACTTGGAGGCCTGTTACCAGGTTATTGGTCTTGGCCGCCAAGGCAATAATGGCCAGAAGCTCGGCATGTTGAGCATCGGTCATGCCCTTCGCGCGGGCTGCTGCCGTGTGGGAATGGACACAATAACCGCACGCATTCGAAATCGATACGGCGATGTAGATCATTTCTTTAGTGAGCGGATCGATGTTCGTCGGTGTCCCCATTAAACGCTTTACTTCGTCCCACGTTGTTTCAAGCAAGGTAGGATCGAACGCAAGGGCGTACCAAAAGTTGTTGATAAAGTCCGTCTTACGCGTCGCGCGAATGTCATCGAATACGGCTTTAACGCGAGGATTGGATTCGGGATTGGCAATGCGCTTGGTGGTTGACATAGGTGCCTCATCAGGTGCTCTAGGAGTCTCTTCTCATCTTAAGTGGCTATTCTACCAGCCAAGTTCCGTCGATCGAAGTTAACGCTTCGTTCCGGATTTTAAAAACAGTCGAATTTCAAGAATATGAAATGGGAACCGGTTATGACATGCAGGCCCATTAGAGAATCAACTTGTGTTATACTCCACCAAGGATTTCATAGCACTTCTCAAAAAGATGCATGTGAAAATCGCTACCATTGTCGTGGCTATTTTCTATTCGTAGCCAAGCCAAAAGTGAAAAACGCTGTGTTGCTCCGCGACGCTTCTGAGGTTTACTCATGCCATCGAAAACGATTTTTATCGTGAGCTTCTGTCTGGCTTGGGCGTGTGTTGTTGTGGCTCGGGCTGCGGATTGACCACCCAACGTGATCGTGATTTTGGCGGATGATCTGGGAGCGGAGGATCTTGGGTGTTATGGCGCAAAGGACTTGCACACACCCAACGTGGATGCGCTAGCAGCGCGAGGAGTGCGCTTTAGTCAATTCTATTCGGCTGCACCCGTTTGTTCGCCATCGCGCGCTGGTCTGTTGACGGGACGTTGGCCCGTGCGTGCTGGAGTTCCAACGAATTGCGCATCGCAGGCCGGTACGACTGGCGCCTTGCCGCCAAGCGAAGTCACCATGGCCGAAATGTTTCGCAGCGCCGGTTATGCAACGGCTCATATCGGCAAATGGCATGTAGGCTACACCCCAGAAACACTGCCGCAGAAGCAAGGCTTTGATCAATCGTTCGGCCATATGGGCGGATGTATCGATAACTACTCGCATTTCTTTTATTGGAGTGGGCCCAACGTTCATGACTTGTGGAGAAACGGTACCGAAGTCTTTCATGACGGTGAGTATTTTCCTGACCTGATGGCCAAGGAAGCCATTGAGTTTATGCACAAGCATCGAGAACGCCCGTTCTTTATGTACTATGCGCTCAATACGCCACACTACCCATACCAAGGTGAAGCAAAGTGGCTAGAGTATTTCAAAGACCTTCCCCACCCACGCAGGCTCTACGCTGCGTTTCTTGCATCTCAAGATGAACGCCTTGGTCAACTTTTCTCAACGGTCGATCAGTTAGGTTTGCGCGAACAAACGATTATTGTTTTTCAAAGCGATAATGGACATTCGACCGAGGAACGAGCGCATTATGGTGGAGGAAGTTCGGGAAGTTATCGCGGAGCAAAATTCAGCTTGTTCGAAGGTGGAATTCGCTTGCCCGCCATCATCTCTTGGCCGGGTCAAATTTCAGCAGGCGAAACCCGAAATCAAATGGCTCATGCGTGCGATTGGTTCCCAACGTTAGCCCAACTGACCGGCGTAAAACTTCCTGATGTAAAACTCGATGGACGAAGTTTGGTCGAAATGCTCAAAGACCGAAACGCAGAATCTCCTCACGCCAAACATCCATTGCATTGGCAGGTCGGCGTCGGACAAAACGCCGAGTGGGCCGTACGGCACGGAGCGTGGAAATTGATTGGTCGTACGACCGATTCCACCGATGGACGTAAAGCGATCCCCATCGAAAGGTTCCTGGTGAATCTCGATATCGACCCAAGTGAAAAATCGAATCTAGCCAACGAAAATCCTGAGGTCGTGGAACGTTTGCAAAAATTGCATGCGGACTATTTGCAAGAACCTTAGACGAGTCGGTTCGGCTAGCCGCGCTCCATGTCGCTGAACCTCACTCAGCCGACTCTCTCGGAACAAACTGAATAATACCCTTCTGTTCCAAGTCTGGCGTAGCGGTATCGTGTTGCCTCAAGATGCGCTTCAATTCAGCAAAAGTATCCTTGTGACGAAGCAGACCATTATGTGTCGCTGAGATTCGCTCTTCGCTTTGGCTCGATTTCTGTTGAGCGCTCTCAACGCTGACAACGCCGTCCGATTGACCGAGCCTTAGTGTCATACAGCTTGTACCAAGAATGGTATGGGTTGGAACGCAAGGGTTGCGTTGCAAACAGGAGAGCACATTTAAGAAGGGTTGTTCGGGATCGAGCAGGTCAACGCTCGTGGGAAGTCCTCGGCTCACCGAGTCCTTGAAAACGCCCGGATTGTTGCGCAATAGTTCATCATAACTTGTATCGGCTTGTTTGATCGAGGCACTCGCAATTCGGCCTAACAAACGGCCTGCTGTTTCGCTTCCCTCATGTGGTGTTGCGATATAGACGACTCGCGAGACCATGGGATGCGGCGAAAAGAAGAGCCGTTGCGCTAGTTGTTGTTTGGTCATTTCATCGGCAGCAATCGATTCGAGAGGCACTTTGGAAATTGCGTTCCAAACTTTGTTGCCGCTTTCAGAGATCAATACCTTCGAGACCAATCCTCCCATGCTGTGACCCATGAGTATCGTCTTTTCCAAATTCTGTTCGTGATCTAAGCCTGAGTAACAAGCCATTACCTGATTGAGTTTATCTCTCAACTCATGAGCTGACTTGACAAAGGGCTCACCCGTGGAATAGCGAAATGCCCAGAATTGATAACGCTTGCGAATGTTAGGATCACTACGAAGCTCATTGTAAATGTCGCTCCAAGCGGCTGGGCTCGATAGCAAGCCGTGCACGAGGACGATGGGGATTTTCTCCGGCTGAAAGGGCTCCATGAAATACAAATCACCATCGCGGTTTTCTTGACCGGGGCGAAAAAAGCCTTCCAAGCGTGAGTCTTCATGGAATTGCAGTTGGTAAGCGATATCCGCTGTAAGATCGCTGGCGAGAGGTTGCTTGAAACCATCGATTTCAAGTTTGCTGGACTTCAGTGGGTTGTAAAAATCAATCGCGCAACCGTCCGCAGAGAGCAAGGCAGTTGCGGGGAAGGTGATTTGATCTCGCATAAAGGCGCAAGCGGTGTTGAGGGCAGCATAGCACCTATCGCGAATAACGACTAAGGGGACACCTATTCCGTCATTCTTCTTATCGCTCGTGAGATTGCGGTTGGTATAGTTACCAACGACTCGCCAATCGGTAAAGTCGCCAGGTTGCCAAGGAAAGTCGTGGATAACGATCGGGACTAGTATTGAGTTGTCGCTCAAACAGACCTTGATGCCCACGCCACGTTCCACGCGTTTGTGGTCATGGGCGAGTCGTAGAAAACGTCGCAATGATTCATGGTGGAGAAGTTGCGCTGCTTCAAAAGTGTCTTGATGATTGGGGAAGCGAAAATCAATCGTTGCAATGACTTTGCGAGTCAGCTTTGCAGCACGATAGTATTCGTCTACCGCAGCATCGTTGCCGATGAGCTCATAGCTTTTTCCCTGTTGATAGGCAGCCCAAGCCGAATTTAATGCAGGATGATCGGCATCCCCCAATTTGGCTTCTATCGACTTCCACCGAGCTTTGGAAATCGTCAAAGGATCGATGAGCGATCCAGAACCACCTTCCCACCAATACGATACAGGCTTAAAATTCGCGCAGCCCGTGACGGTAATGGCAATAAGAACGATCAGAGCGCGAATCGCGATGTGAAGGGCTTCCATGTTCGGCGCCGCGCATTGCCTATGACCATTTGAAAGGGCAACCTTGCCAACAATTTGTCCTCCTGACACTGCTCCGTAGTCAGCGGATCGACCGGATCGACGAGTGGATGAAATGTTTCAGCTCAAAATTGCTTTGGAACGAATGCAACGATTTGTCATGAGACAGCGAATATGAATGCGATCGCGGTTACGCTGCAAAAAACTCTCACCGAAATTTATCGGACTGAATCGCGAAAAATCTATGCGACTTTGGTGCGGCTTGTCGGGGATTTAGATTTGGCAGAGGAAGCGATGCAAGAGGCTTTTTCAGCCGCCACTTCCATGTGGGCGAAGGAAGGCATTCCCTCAAATCCGGTTGCTTGGCTGATCAGCACCGGCAGATACAAAGCGATCGACGAGCTGCGGAAACGTGGACGTTTAGAATTGCATAAAGAAGAGTTGCAACAACGTTTCGAGGCTTTAAGTTCCCTGCGTAATCAGTCCGAAGCGATCGAAGATGATCGACTGCGTTTGATGTTTACGTGCTGCCATCCGGCGATCGACTTGCAAGTACGAGTGGCTTTAACGTTGCGAGAAGTCTGCGGCTTGACAACCGAACAGATTGCCTCAGCTTTTTTGGTGCCACAAGCGACTTTGGCCCAACGTTTGGTACGTGGTAAAGCCAAAATTCGTGAAGCTGCTATTCCAATTCGGGTTCCGGATGCAGATGAATTGCCTGAACGACTGGCTGCCGTTTTGAAGGTAGTTTATCTCGTCTTTAATGAAGGCTACTACGCGTCGTCGGGCCAACAAGGTGGGACTGTTGAATTGGCCGAAGAAGCGATTCGTTTGTGTCAATTGATCGCCGCGTTGTTGCCAGAGCCCGAAGTCATGGGACTGTTAGCATTGATGATGCTCCATCAATCAAGGCATCAAGCCCGCTTTGACGCAGAAGGAGATATCGTTTTGCTTGATGAACAAGATCGGAAACTCTGGGATCAGGCACGAATTAAGGCAGGAAATGAATGGCTGCGCAAAGCTTGGAGTCGCGGCGAAGTGGGTGCGTATTGTTTGCAGGCAGCGATTGCAGCTTCCCACGCCAATGCTCCCTCTATGGCACAAACACCTTGGTCGGAAATTGTTCAATTCTATAACCTGCTGCGACAAGTTGAGCCTTCGCCGATTGTGGATCTAAATCATGCTGTTGCTTTGGGTATGCAGCATGGGCCGGACATTGCTCTGGAGAAAATCGAAGAGCTCAAAAACGTTCCCTCGTTGAAAGAGTACCATTTGCTGTATGCCGCAGAGGGAGACTTTCAGCGACGACGCAGGGACTTTCTCGCTGCTAAGGGGGCGTTTGCGAGGGCGTTAGAGCTTGCGAAGCAAGAGCCAGAGCGACGTTTTTTGGAAAAGCGAATTGCCGAAATGGAACGAGAGCTCACCCAGTCGTAGCTCCTACTTCGTGATCGTAATCGTCGTCGTGATCTCGCGATTCGTGGACGAGCACGATGACGAGTACGATTACGATTACGATTACGCTCACCGCTGCGCTGATTATGAGCTACGAAGGCCCCTCGCGCTGCTGGAGCTTTATGCAGTGAAATCGTAGCTCCTAATTCGTGATTGTGATTGTCGTCGTTCGCGCGCGACTCGCGGACGAGCACGATGACGATTACGAGCACGATGACGCTCACCGCTGCGCTGAGTATGAGCTACGAAGGCCCCTAGCGCTGCTGAAGCTTTACGCGGTGAAAGCTCCCTCGTGCTTTCAAGAGTAAAGAAACTTTGTCGCCGAAAGCTCTTAACGCATCAAAAATTCGGTTGTTCGTCGGCGGATGGACCGTAAATAGCTGGCACCGGAATTCCCGTAAGCCGCATATAGACCGACAAGATTGCACGATGGTGGACCGAATGATTGAGGACCCAGTAACGCATCACATCGAGTTTACTGCACGAAAGCAGAATATTGCCCCCCGAAGCCAACGACCAGGTACGCTTCAGATCTTCGTCGGATACTTTGGAGAGCGCGGCGACCGCACTTCGTACATTTTCATCAAAAAGTTCTAGTACTGCTTCCGTTGTAGCCAGTGCAGGGGATTGATAGGGTTCGCCACCTGCAGGGTGAATATCCCAAATATCGTTCTCAAACGTCCCTACGACCCAACCAGGGATCTCTGCCAAATGGTTCACGACCCAGCCAATCGTGTTCGATTTGTCGCACGCTTTCCAGGAAAACTTGTCAGCTGGGATCCTCTCGATCACTCGTCGAGTGGTAGATGCTTCTTGTTGAAGTTCGGGAACCAGAATATCGGCGAGTCCCATGGTAATCACCCCTAAAACGCTTGGATAAAAGTTGTGGTGGCAACATATTAGTGCTTTTCCCGGGGCTGCGGAAGAAGTAGAACGACCACCGATTGAGACAATGATTTCGGAATTTTTTCACCGCTTGTCGATTTTCCAAGTTTTCAATCGACTAACTGACAGAAAACAATAAGAAACGCGAAAACGGCGATAAGAGAACGAAATCTCTTATCTTTCACGGTTTACTATGTTGAGTTACGAATTAACCATCCAGACGAAAGGTCATGTTGATGTTTGCCAAACCCTCTGTTGAGCATGAGTTTTTCACTCCGTTGTTAGG
>JAFLCP010000095.1 GCA_017303505.1 Planctomycetota bacterium
GTTCTGCGAGTCGGCGAGCCAGTAGACAATTGGATGCAAACGAACCATCTCCACCTTTCGTTCCGTAAAGATCGAGAACCGATTGTGGTTCTTTACTGATATCCATCAATTCGGGAACACTCTGTTGCATGTTAAAGGCGAGTTCATATTGACTGATTCGCGTACTGATTTCTGGATCAAAGATCTGCTGTTCTTCGAGGCGATTGAGTTGATTGATCGCATCAACAACATTCCGTTGTTGAGCCGTTGTAACACCAGCCGGGTTGCGAACATACATAACAGGATCGCCCACGCTACGGAATTCTACACCTTGGAATTTTCCAGGGAGAAAGCCCGAATGCCATTGGCGGGCAGCGATGGGCTGTTTCTGTCCATATTTACCAGTGGAAACCATCACGACAAACCCAGGCAAGCTGGCTGCCTCACTTCCCAATCCATAGAGCAACCATGATCCCATGGCTGGTCTGCCAGCAATCATCGAACCGGTGTTCATGAATGTATGAGCGGGGTCGTGATTGATGGCTTCAGTGAACACACTGCGGACGATGCACATCTCATCGGCGCATTTGGCTCCGAGGTTAGGCCAAATCGTACTGAACTCCTGCCCCGATTGTCCCCATTTTTGAAATGGATGTTGCGGTGCAAAACAATTGAGTTTCGCACCTTGCAATTGGGCGATTTGCTGGCCCTTGGTAATCGACTCTGGCATCGGTTGGCCATGCAGTTCGGTAAGTTTTGGCTTGTGGTCGAAGGTGTCGAGATGGCTCATTCCACCAGCCATATAGAGCCAGATAATCCGTTTGGCTTTGGGTGGATGATGCAACGGTTGTATGACGCCCTTCCAATTCCCATTGGGAGATTTGGCTGAATCAGCGGCTAACGCCGATTGCGGTTTCATCAACGAGGTCAAGGCCATGGAACCCAGACTGACACCTGAGTTGTATAAGAACGATCTGCGTGCAATAGATTGTGGTAACATGTGAGAGCTCCGAGCGCTAACCGCTGGCTGTGGGTGTGCAATTATGGACGAGTGATAGTTTCCGACAGGTTGAAGATCACGCGGCAAACATTCGTCCAAACCGCAAGTTCTTTCGGATCGATTTCCGTGGGCACTCCATACTGTCCCACTTTTAGCAACGCCTCGACGTCGCCTGGATTCTGCTCATATTCGTTTTTCGTTTTCTCGATCAACAGCACCAGTACATCTCGCTCTTCGGGACGCACAGAACGCTGTAGGACTCGATCGAAGAGCCACATTAAGCGTTTGTCATTGTCCGTGCCTGCTTCCTTGAGCATTTGTTGCGCTAGGACACGGGCCGCTTCTACATAGGTTGGGTCGTTCAGCAGCACGAGCGATTGAAGAGGTGTGTTGGAACGTGGGCGATCGGCAGTACATTCTTCACGGCTTGGTGCGTCGAAGGTGACGAGCGATGGATGTAAATATTGTCTTTGCCAATGGGTGTATAGTCCTCGGCGGTAGAGGCCATCTCCACTACTGTTCTGCCATTCGCGTTGCGGGAAGTTAAGATAAGCCCAATAGCCTGGCGGTTGATAAGGAAATACGCTCTTGCCCCCGATGGATCGCACTAGTAGACCACTGCTGGCCATAGCATTGTCGCGAATCATTTCGGCATCCAAGCGATGTCGGCTTTGGCGTGCGAACAAACGATTGTCTGGATCGCGTTGCCATTGTTCCGCAGGCACGTTTGATGCTTGTCGATATGTGCGACTGGTGACCATTAAGCGAACCATTTTCTTCATATCCCATTGCGAGTCCATCAGTCGACTGGCGAGCCAATCAAGAAGTTCGGGATGACTGGGCCATTCGCCTTGTGATCCGAGGTCATCGCTCTTGCGCGATAAGCCCGCACCATAGAAGAGTTTCCAGAGCCGATTCACAACGACGCGAGAGGTGAGTGGATGGTCGGGTGACGTTAGCCACTGCGCCAGATCAAGTCGACTCAAGCGTTGAGGGCGAGATAATTTCGGAAGCACTTCCGGAAAACCTGGTTCTACGACAGGTCCCGATTCGTCCATCCAATTGCCGCGGGCTAACACTCGAATCGTTCGAGGAGCAACGGCTTTGGTAAAGAGCGTAGTCGTGATGGCCCGATTAGCCTGATCGCGTTGTTGTTCCACGTTCTTGAGTTCCGCTCGAATGGGTTCGAGCGAAGGAGCTTGCGTGCGGAAGTACTCGGCAAGTTGTTGCTTTTGTGCATCGCTACGACCTGTGCTTGGCAGTTCCAAAATCGATTGAATTTCTTTGCGAGTCATGGCCAAAGAAACGTTGGCGGGTAATGGTTCGGTGAGTACCGAAATGCGGAACTTTCCAAGCGTATGGTGCGGATTGGCATGGGCTTGCTTGAGCGAGATTCGCCACTTGGATTCGGTTGGAATCAAAGCTGCATCTTTCAATTCAAAAACAGCCGCGTTTGGTTGGCCCGCTTGTTCCATAATGGCCCAGCCCCATTGATCTCCCTTAGCTTCGAGATCAATAGCTGCAGCGACCGCCCATTTTTTATAGGGATTTTGTCCCGCCGCACCTGTTTGTTCATAACTGGCAATTGCGTTCTTCCACGCAAGGGGCTGGATCTGGTTTTCAGCGTTCAGCGCCCCCGCGATTACTTCGGTGAGGACAAAGTTGCCGTTGCCTGCACGACCTGGTCCACGAGCCGGCAGGCTGTCATCTGGCAGAACTTCTAAACGGAGCGCAGTGATCGATTTTCCTTCTCCGATTAATGAAGTCAGGTTGTCAAATGTAAGGTCGTATTGTGTTGTAGCAGGTGATTCGCCGCTCGCGAGAATCGAAGCGTCTTCATTGAGTGTCAGCGTTACTCCACCAGTGCCTGCGACCTCGCTGGGTTTAAGAACTGTCCAGCGTGGAATGCTCGTTTCCCATTGAGCTTGTTCTGCTTCAAGAGCGGGGGTAGAAGTAGCGAGTGTTGCTTTGAGTTCCGCGATGCGCTGGTCGAGTTGCTGTAGCTTTGCTGTCTGCTCAGCGGTCGGAACCTGCATGGTGGAACCCCAAGCGCCCGACTCATGAGCCCCTGAATAAAGGCCACGTTCTTCGACATCAGCGAAGAAGGCTTCGAATTGGTAGAACTCACGTGTGGAGAACGGATCGTATTTGTGATCGTGACATTCACAACAGCCGAGGGTTACACCGAGCCATGTACCGCCAACATTGCGAACACGTTCGGCAATGTATTTGGCGAGATATTCTTTGTCCTGCACGCCACCTTCAGCGCTCATCATTCCCAAGCGGTTATAACCGGACGCGATTAGGTTTTCTTGCGATGGATTGGGTAAGAGATCGCCTGCGAGTTGCTCGATGGTAAAACGATCAAACGGGCGGTTTTCATTGAACGTTCGAATTACGTAATCGCGAAAAGGTGAGATCCCAACGTTTTGGTCACCGTGGTAGCCGACGGTATCCGCATAACGCACCAGATCAAGCCACCACATCGCCATGCGTTCGCCATAGTGTTCGGAAGCGAGCAAGGCATCCACAAGATTCTCATAGGCTTTCGGATCGGCATCATGGACGAATCGTTCTACGAGTTCAGGTGATGGCGGGAGACCTGTCAGGTCAAAACTCAAGCGTCTAGCCAAGGTCCGTCGATCCGCTTCAGGCGCAAAGCTCATTTGCATATCAGCAAGATCTTTGAGAATGAACCGATCAATGTCGTTATGGATAAGTTTCTCGTCTGCGGCTGGTGGAGGCGTAGGACGAGTGATGGGTTGAAAAGCCCAATGGCCTTGGAATGATCCACCTTGAGCGATCCATTGTCGCAAAATATTGATTTGGTTCTCATCCAGTTTCTTACCGAACTCTGCGGGTGGCATTTTCTCTTCGCCATCAGCGAGTAGAACGCGTCGCAGCAATTCACTCTCCTCAGGCTTACCCGGTTTGATAGCGCCTGATTTACTGCCATCGCCCAGCAGGCCAGCTTCCGTGTCGAGACGAAGATCCGCTTCGCGATGGTTTTTGTCTGGGCCATGACAGGCAAAGCAATAATCGGAAAGGATCGGGCGAACATCGCGATTGAATTCAATAGTTTGCGTTTCATCTCCTTGGAGAGGAGAGAACGTCACAAAGAACATGAGACAGGCAAACAAGGATGTGCGTTGGGCCATAGGGTTAGCGACCATGGTTCCATTCATAGGGCAAATGTCCAAGGTGGGAGGAGTATCAGGGGGGCTACCTTCGGGAAGGGATACCCGAATTATAGCTCACGACCGGCAGCGATTCACCTAGAGAACCGGCAATACTCGCCGTTTTGCCGACGTAGTGTGGGGCTCCGACCCGCAATAGGCGGAAACGAGTGACATGTAGTGTGGGTCTTCGACCCGCACGAATTTGATCGAAATACATATAGTGCGGGTCGGAGACCCACGCTACGTTGCGTTTACCATCCACGAGCTTTCACGGCAGCGGATGCGGACTGATATTGCTCGCGTTCTTTGTCGTTTAGAAACGCTTCGTTCATGCCGTCGAGTATGGCGCGAGCCTCTTGGGGACGGTTGAGAGCGAGCTTCACTTTGCACAACGTCAAGCTTAATGTGGTTTGCTTCTCGATAAACAAAGACAAATGCAATTCGATCAATCGATTCGCCAACTCGAATTCATTCAGCTTCAGCACCCCTCCAATAATGGCGTACAAATCGACTTGACGCCATTTAAGATTGGGGTTGTTCTTCATCAATTGTTCTTGCAGTCGGAGTGCGGTAAGAAACTGTCCAACACTGATCGCCTCTTGCACTTGATCTTGAAGCGCTGTGGCATTATTGCTGGTTCCTGGTTTAGTTGCTGGCGATTTGGAATTCGTTGAGGAGATCGACTGACTCGATGGAGCGGGTTCCGATTTAGGTTGACTTGATTGTTTTTGGGCCACTGACTTGGCGATCTTGGACTCTTTACCTGTGCGACCACCTAAATACGAGAATAGGTCCCAACCTTCACAATCGATCTTTCCCGATCTCAAGAGGTATACGCCTGCCGGTATGCCCACTGCAAATCCCAAGAGGTGTAAAAGTGGAGTGTTTAATTCAAAGCCTTCCAATGCCCAAAAAGCAATTTCCTTGGTAACAAACAGTCCACCATAAATCAGGATGGGAACGTCAAACACAAAGCGGCCAGCAAACACGGTGAACTCATTGGCAGGTGCCCACAAAATACATAACGCTAACAAAGCGAAAATAACCGCAGATGCTCCAAGTGCTGTTCCATCATGAAAGAAGGGAAAAGTTCCCAGTTGCAGCACTGCTCCAAAGATCGTTCCCATTCCTAAATAAACGGCGGTAAAGAGAGCCGCTCCAGCTTTTCCCTCGACCAGCAAACCAAAGCCCCACAAGAAGATCATATTGCCAATGAGATGCATCCAATCGGCGTGCATGAAATTTGCAGTTAACCATTGCCAAGGTCGGATCTTTCCAAATTCTAAACTGAGCATTTGCTTTCGATTCCATCCCCAGTCAATGGTTAAGCTCCGGAAATACTCACGAGCTTTTTCTGGTGATTCTGCTTCAAGCCGAGCCAACTCCTCTTCGGCCTCTTCAAATGAAACTTCAACTCCCTCAGAATCAAAGAGGCGTTGCGGTTCGTATTCCACGTTTAAGCAAAACGCCAAGAAGAATAGCACATTGATGACAATCATCGTGACTGTCGCAATGGGATAATGGTAAATGGGGGCGTCTGTGCTTATCGGGATCATAGATAGAATTGCATAAATGCTTAATTGATTTTGGGTGACCGCTTTAGTTGTAATTGCAGAGTTATGGAATTTCCACAATCACTTTCGTTCATGGCCCGATAACGCGTTGGATTTCAGGTTTCTTCTGCGAGGGGCGACACTGCCGTTGCAATGTCGTTCCAATTTCCCTGCTTGAACCGTTGTTGCGGAAGATAAGTGCCTTTGTAGTTGAGATGCCGGTTCTGGGCGACATACATTCCGAGATAAAGCCAATTTCGATGAGTTCGTTCCGCCCACCGCAGTTGGCGAATAATGGCATATGTCCCCAAACTCAAATGAGAGAATTCCGGATCGAAGTAAGTGTACACAGCCGAAAGTGAATCGGCTCCACAATCCACGATCGAAACTGCTGCCAGCCGATTCTTGATCCAAAAACTCAGTTCGAGTGTGGGGCAGGATGTGTTGACCAAAAAGCCTTCCATATCACTCGCTGTATATTCATCTTCATTTCGACTCAGGCCACGCGACGAGCGGTGTAAATTGAAAAGGGCGAGTCGTTGTTGGTCGAGCTTGGGGGCGCCAAAGAACTCCGAGAGCACTGCCATCCCTTTTCGTTCGATTCTGCGTCGGGTGGCATTCAATTTGAAAGTAGGAACATGCAACCGAGAAGGTTCACATGCTTGGCAATCTATGCAGGCTGTGTGGTAAAAGAAAAAGCCCGAGCGACGTTTGCCTTCTGCCAGGACTCCATCGAGTTCTTCTGCGGTGAGCATCCGCGATGGATAGCATAGTGGGGTGCGAGCCATTCGTGCATCCAAATAAGAACATGGATGCTCTTCACTATCGAGAGTATGCCAACGCAGTAAAGGATCGGAAGACTGCGGTTTGGTCATAAGCAATTCGATTCAATGGTGAATTACTGCGGTCCCTTCTTAAGCACGACACACGCCGATTGACCATAGCAGGTTTGCGAGAGTTTTGCAAAGTAGTCTTGAGTCCAAGGCTTGATCGCCCCCTGAATCAGCTTGACGGGGCAAGCCGAGTCGACCTGCTGCGTGCTCAATGTTGGATAAACGGCGTTGTCCTTAATTCCCCACAAGCTTCCTGCTAGTTCGGCCAAACCTGTGGCCGCCCCGAGGGAACCGAAGTAACTCTTAAATGCAGTGACGGGAGTCGCTGGTGCTAATGCCGCGATGGCTTGAGCTTCTTCCAGGTCTTCTTCTTGGGTACCATTTCCATTGGCATTGATATGATCCAATTGATTCGCATCAATCTTGGCCATATCTAGAGCAACTCGCAGAGAATTCATCGTCGCCACTCGGTTTCCACCATAAGGTTGGGCTGGGCGAACGCAGGAACTTCCCCACCCTACAAACTCAGCGATGATGTTGGCGTTTCTTTGCTGCGCGTGCTCAAGGCTTTCGATGACCAGCGCGGCAGCTCCTTCACCTTCAACGGTACCGTCGCGATCGGCCGCGAAGGGACGCAATGCGGTAGAAGGATTATCAACGTGTTTCGAAATTTTTTCCTGACGACGATAGATCAAGCGAGTCGTGTTGACTCGATTGCCGGTTGCTCCAACCACCATAATGTCAGCTGCCCCGCGTCGGATCACGTTGGCTGCTTCAATCAACGCCATCAACCCAGAATTTTCTTCGCTGGTAATGGTGTTGTTAGGGCCACGCGCATCCAAGGCAATGCCGACATGGCAAGCAGCCATGTTGGGAAGATACTTGAGCATCCACAGAGGATTCATCAGTCGCATCCCCTCGGAGCCCCAATTGCCACTGGTAAAACTTCCATCTACGACTGAGCGTTTGATGGCATCGGAGTATTCTTCGAGATCACCGTAGATCATCTCGGAACCGAAGACAGTTCCGATGCGATCTACATTCAATGTCGCGCGATCGATTCCAGATTCTTGAAACGCCAACATCGAGGCGGCATACGCGGTTTGCAACTCGCGGCTCATCAGCTTGATGGCTTTGCGCGGTTGAATATAGTTCTTGCCGTCAAAATCGTTGACACGCGCCACCAAGAATGGTCCAGGTTGCTCGCCGGGTGCGTCTAGTTCCCATTTGGTGATGCCGCTCCGTCCTTGTCGCAAGGACTCGACAAACGAGTCGCGCCCAATGCCGATTGGCGAAACGACTCCCACACCTGTGACTACAACGCGAATTTGATTTGACATGCCGCTTGCCAATAAGTCTCTGCCCCTAATGGCACTCTGCCCACCAGCGGCGACTGGATAAAGAACATAAATGGAATTCAGTCCGGCGATTGCTCGCTCGGAAACCCTAGCATATCGAAATTAGGCAAAATCGCACGGGGTTTCCGTCGATTCAGCGCCCATTTTGAGCGTCGCCATGGATGCTGTGTTGTCTATGAGGAACTGTTGTTTTGTATTCTTGAATAAGTGTTATCTATAGCGGTGAGGCTAGGCTGCCATTTTGCGTTCGACAAATGCGTTTTCGCCCTCTGCTTTATCGCGGGCTGATTTTTCATGCTCAGCGGCTCGTCCCCACAGGGCTCGCAATTCGGCTAGCAACGATACGCGAACTGTTTTGCGGTAGAGCGAGTCTGCCGGCAAAGCCTCCATCAAGCGACGATGCGCAATTCCCAAATTGTGATAGGGGAGCGTTGGGAACAAGTGATGCAAAGCGTGATAACGCGTACCAACAGGTCCCCACAATTCGGTGATCCAGGGACGATAGGGATAGTTCAGCGAATCGAGCAATTGTTCTTCAAAGCTCAGCTCTTCTCCTTCGCTTGTCCAGCGATGGGCACCAAGGGTTCGCACTGAGTTTAGCAGGACCACAAACGCTCCCATGAGGTAGGCTTGAATCCAAAGTGGATCGACCAGGAGACCCATAAGCAGCGGACCTTTGAGCACAAAGCCCCAACAAAAGATTGCACAAGCCACTTCTTGAATGAAGCGGGTCCGGGCTACTGATCCCTGGTTGAGCGGTCGAATATACATCGGATCCATCACCATCGTGGAAAGATGCTTGAAGCTCCACTGATGGATACTTGGGAAGAACCAACCTACCGGAGATAGAACGGCGAAACGAAAGAAGGCCACAAGTGGGATGACAAAACTCAAACTCAAGTAGCCGACAATCGCCCAGCGTGAGCTGTGACTCAATTCCAAATACTCGCCATCTTCTTCTGTGCCATAGCTTTTGCGTCGATGGTGGTCGATGTGAGGATAGTAGGTGAATGAAGGTATCAGGAAGGGAATGCCGCACAAGAGATTCCAAGCCGCTCGAAAGCCCGTGAATGTTCCTTTGCGAAAGTGGACCATCTCGTGGGTGAAGATAGTGGCTCGCAAAAAGAATAAACCTGTCATCACAAACAAGCCGGCGCGGACCGTCCAGAACAGGAAGCTGTTTTCGATGGTTAGCCAATCAGGCGCAAATAACGTGGCTTGAAACAGTGCATGACCGATGAGAACGGATGTCAAAAAATCCGTCCAATAGATCCAAGGGTTCGGTTGATGCAGGTCCTTCACTAAGGCCTGAGCTTGCTGGAGCGAAAATGTGCGGTGGGGTAATTGTGCAGACATGCCGAAGAATCACCAAAGCTAACAACGACAATACGATGATCAACAACACTTCGTTAGCTTTTTTCGTCACAAGCCTCTTCAAAGTTTCTATCCGCAATTCTCTTTGAATACATCGGCGTAATTTCGGTTCGCGTCCTATCGAATGGACGCGTTGAAATCATTACGAAAAATTTACCGACCCAGAGAGGGAATTGCGGAACGTGCAAGGAATAGAGTTCGATAGGTGCCTACGAACAAAATTGCCTTGCTTCCACTGCTCGATCGAATGTGGCAACAAGGGATTACGGCACTAATGTGTTACGGTAACAAAGATGGCCAGCAATACGTTTTAGCCAAGCGTTACAGGTTTACATTTAGGCTTAGTTGGTGAGTTTTTTATCATAGATTCGGTACGTCTTGGCTCGCCGCGCGCCACCTCGTTCGAGGGTTTTGCGCGACAGGTGGTTGCTTTCTAACACCCATGAAAACTCGCCATGAGTAATGCCGAATGCGAGTGCCGCTGGCTGCATCCGCTCGAGAGCTACGAGACCTAACCCCCATTTTTGCCATTCGGGCAATACGTTGGTGCTCATCAAGCGAATGCGTTTGAGAGACTTCTTGCCAAACAGCAGTTTGAGGAATCCGAATGGAAAGAGCCGCCCATTGATCTGTTTGATGAGTGGATTGAAATCGAGCAAACCGAGCCCCGCGCCAACCGGCTTGCCATCCACTTCGACAATGGTGGTCAATTCGGGAACAAGCAAATGTTTCAGGCTTGCCGACATGTGTTTGACTTCACCGGGAGACAAGGGGACAAAGCCCCACGTTCCGACCAACGACTTGTTGTAGACATCCAAAAAGAGATTCACTTCATCAGAGAATTTTTTGGGATTCATCGGACGTACGTTCACGCGAAAGCGTCGCTTAACTTCTTCGACGACGAATTGCAATTTGGGATCGAGCGTGGGCAACATCGATACATCAGCGTCGAACGCATATAGGTCTTCGATCTTGGCATAACCACAAGCATCTATGAGGCGTTCATAATAGGGAGGGTTGTAGGTCATCATGAACGTTGGAGGCGAATCGAAACCTTCGATCAGCAAGCCCACTTCGTAATTCAAGGAGGGGTTCACTGGGCCACGGATATCGGTCATGCCTTTGCCACGCAACCAATCTTCAGCAGCTTTGAATAAACCAGTTGCGACGGTTTGATCATCGATCGATTCAAAAAAGCCGAAGAAGCCTCGCTTCTCTTCATAACGTCGATTGTGTGCATGATTGACGATCGCCACGATGCGGCCACAGATCTTTCCTTCTTTTCTGGCAACAAAGCAGCACACATCCGCATCGTCATGGAATGGGTGTTTTTTGAAACCGACCAACTCTTCTTGGTTTCCTCGCAACGGAGGAACCCAGTTTGGATCATTCCGATAGAGTTGCCATAGCAAGTCCATGAAGTCGCGACGGTCTTTGCGGCTAGAAACCGGTGTGATGCTGAGCGTGTCTGCCATGGATTTAGGGACTGCTTGGAGCAGTGTCCGTGAATACGTGGGATAAGTTAAATGGAGGAAGGTCAAAAAACTGCATAGATCGTCGAGCAGGAGGTAGCGGTCTTGATCTTAGCTATCTTTGCTCTTTGGACTAAATTAACAGGGAGATGGAAAAACGATAGTGAGTGATAATCTGTGCACATTATCTGGCGTCGTATCTTTTCCATCATTTCCTGTCTTATCGGCTTAGTCACTGGAAATAGGATAGGAGCCTACGCAGATTCTACCTAAATCCATGACCGAAAGTGGGGATTCGCTCGACTTTCGATCTAGGCTTGGACAACCAGTCTTTACTACAATCCGACCGCGTCTCTATAGGGAAATGGAATAAAAGCGTCACGGAGGATGGCGATGCGTCGTGTTCGACCTGATAAGGCGAAAGCCGAACAGTTTGACTCAACTGTTGCCACCAATGCGTCTCGACCGCGCGGTGGTAAGTGGAAAAAATATCTTCTTGGAACCGTTCTGGCGTTGCTGGTTCTGGTTCTTTGCGCCCCGTTGGTTCTGCAATCGAAGACGGTTGTCCTTGGGCTTGTGGGCCAATCCAAAGCCCTCGATCCGCTGAAGTTGGATCTCAAGGGGATTTCGTTTGGATGGTTCCGACCATTGCGGCTGACAGGCGTGGAGGTCAAAGACGCTGAAGGCAAAGTGCTCGCGCAAGTAGGACGAGTGGACACGGAACTCAGTTTATGGCGTTTGTTAACCCAACGTTCGAATCTGGGAACCGTGACGATCGAGCAATTGGAAGCGACCGTCGAAGTTTCTCCTGGGACCACTAACTTGGAACAGATTGTTCAGGAGTTGGCCGCTAAATATGCAACCGAGGAAGAAACCGAATCGAGTGCACCCGTCGCGATTAATGTTGTCGTTAAGGAATCGGTGCTTCACGCCGTCGATACCCTCACGCAAGAGGCGTGGGATTTAGAGCTTCGTCAAGCGATCGTTGAAGTCTCTGGTGAAAGTGGAAGCTTACCTAAAGTTGCGGTTACTGGAAAAGTGCTCCAAAGGCATCCAGCCTCGGGAATCGCTGGGCATTTCTTAGTGAAGATCCACGATGATGAAGCGGTGGCCGGTAATACCGATGCTGCAAGTGGCTTCAAGCTAGTTACGACCGCCGAACTACAAACCATGCCATTAATGTGGATTTCGTTGCTCAAGCGACGTTTGCCCGAATTACCTATCGAATCGGGGGCGGGTTGGGTCAGCTTGAAAGCGAATGGTGTGATTGAGGACGCAGAGCATTGGAAAGTGGATGTGACTGAAGGTGTGCTGTCGGAAGTGAAGTTGGCCTCGACGAGTCTTATTGGACCTCAGCCCGCTTCGATCCAACAAGCGAAATGGTCTGGTAGCTGGGAGCTTGATGGCAAACGATTTAACGTCATCGATAACCGCTTAGTATGTGATTTTGGTGAAGCATCCGGAACCGCATCGCTTCCCTGGCCATTGACACCACCAGCGGTAACCGCGCCGTGGATTGCCGGTGGCGAGTTCGATTTGCGCACGAAAGTTGATTTGCCTAAGCTCTTGCAAGTGGCTCCATCCTTGGTGCCGATTCGCGATAACATGGTGCTTATCTCGGGCGCTGCCGATTTGCAAATGCAGCAAAAGCTGGATGGACGAGGCTTGCCCCTATCACAATATGTGTTGAATTTGGGAGATCTTGAAGCCAATATTCAAGGTCAAATGATACGCTGGGACGATCCGTTATCGGCGTCGATGGGGATTCAACCCGACGCAGCAGGTGATGTTCGCTTTCAAGGCTCTGTAAAAGCAGAGTTCTGTGATTTTCAAGCCAACGGATCATTGGATGGTGGACGCATTTCGGGGAATGTAAACCTTCAACGTCTAAAGAAACGTTTGGATGAGTTTGTGACATTGCCAGTGGAACGTGTCGATGGTACCGCTGACGGAACCATCAGTTGGGAGCGTGGTAATGATGGACTCATCACTGTTATTGGCGATATTCAAACCACACCGTTGGTGCTGAAGGCATCCGGTGGAGAATTGACCGAACCAGCTTGGCGCGCTCAAGGAAATCTCGCTCTCCGTTTGGTGGATAATCAACTGCGCCGACTAGATCGCGGTTTGGTTCGACTTCAATCCAATAGTGAAGAAGCTACCGTGGAACTGTTCGAGCCGATCTCTATTCCCACAACCGAAACGGCAACAGAAAAAAGTGCGTTACCACCTGCTTCAGCCCGCATCAAATTCGTGGGCGATCTTGCCGCTTGGCAACGACGTCTCATGTTGATGCAAGCTTGGCAACCCGATATTAACTTGCGCGGTAAACTCGATTTGGAAGCCTCCGCCGTTTTGGACGCAACCCATGTGGAGTTAACGTCGGCGACTTGGATGGCCGAGCCGTTGGAAGTTCAAACTTCACAATGGAATATTGCCGAGCCGAGGATGAAAGGTGAGTTCAATGGACGCATCGATAGTCAAAATATCACGCGGCTTGAAATTGCGAGCTTAGAAGTACAAGCTTCTTCGTTTGCCTTGCGAGCAGCCGATCATGTGATGCCTGATGATGCCAATGGTGGGCGGCAAGGTGCCGGTGCATTCCGGATCAATCTGGCGAACTTAACAAGTTCGATGAACGCTCCGATTGCGGCGACACCCAATACGAACAATGTGCCAAGACCTGGAAAGCTCGCATCCGCGCCAGCCAGTACCGGTGGTAGTCCAAGTAATCCTCAACCCTGGCCACTGCGGCTATCGGGCGAAATCGTAGGCAATGCCAATTGGAATGTCACCAAGTCGGGCATCGCGTGGAAAGTAACCACGGATGGAACGAACATCTTAGCCGAAAGTGTATCACCGAAGTCAGCGACCATGGCACCGGGAGCTCTAGCGTCTTCCAACACTGGACGTCGCGGTGAAGTGGATGTCAAAAAGATTTGGGAAGAACCTCGCTTGCGAGCTGGTTGCGAAGGTACATGGAATGCAGAAACCGGTGCGCTTACGCTCAGTCCAACCGATTTAGCTTCGGATTGGATCGCTTATGCGGGAAATGTGACCATGGATCCCAAGCAGTCTGACACCATGTTAACTGTTGATGGACGCTATACCTATGATGCAGCGAAGGTGACACAACGACTTCAACCTTGGATCAATAACTGGGTTGCATTAGAAGGTCAGAAGACCGAAGGTTTGATCGTAAAGATGATGAATGCTAAAGAAGGAACTCCCGCTTTAGCCGCTTTGAATGTAGAGACTCAATTGGGATGGGACAAAGCCAAGGCCGTCGGTTTGAATATTGGTCCAGCCGAGGTGCCTGTTAAGATCCAAAATGGTTTGTTGCAAACATCTAGTTCGATTCCCGTCAACAAAGGCAAGGTCGACTTCGATTTGTCAGCTGATCTGAGCGCTAACCCATTAGTTATTCGACAAAAGCCAGGCAATGTGCTCACCAATGTTGATATTACACCTGAGATGTATCAAGGCTGGTTGCAATACGTTACCCCCATCGTGGCTCAAGCGACCAGTGCCGAGGGCGAGTTAAGTTTGACCTTAGATCGAGCTGAGTTTGTACCTTCGGATATGAAACGCCAAAATGTTGCGGGTAAAGTAACCATCCATCGGGCAGCGATCGGTCCAGGGCCGCTCAGCAGCAGCATTCTACAATTGGTGCAATACATCAATGCGATTCGCAAGGGTGATGTAGCTGCGGCGAGTTCGGCGATCCCATTGGCAGGCAATGTGCTCAACACTCTTGCGCCGGGAACGCTCCCACCTGGGGCACTTCCAGGAGCTGCACCAGCGGCTGCGGCACCGATGCCGCAATTAGGTAACCAGTGGTTACAGCTCAAGGAACAGAATATCGAATTCTTGGTACAAGATGGCAACGTGATTCATCGCGATTTCATCATGCAAGTTGGCGATGTTCAAGTGAAATCGAGCGGTATGGTTTCCATTGATGGAAATGTAGAAATGATGTTGTCTGTTCCTGTGCAAGAAGATTGGATCAAGCAACAAGCCTACCTGCAGCCATTGAGCGGTAAGTCGATCGATATTCCCGTGCGTGGGACATTGAATCAGCCGCAGGTGGATTGGCGAGCGATCGCAACCTTGACGACCAACCTGGCTGCCGGCACAGCCGTGCAAGCGGGGCAAAATGCGATCCAACGAGAATTCAACAAACAGCTTCAGAAACTACCGCTGGACAAACTAGAAAAACCATTTGAAACTTTGGATAAGTTTTTCGCTCCGATTCGTCAACCATAAAGTATTGGCACTGTGATGAAGCTCATATGTTTGGGGACATCGGGGTATCAACCATCGGAGACGCGACATACATCGTGCTACTTCATTCCTGAGATAGGAGTGATGTTTGATGCTGGAACGGGGATGTTTCGGGCTCGGCAGAGACTGAAGCGTCCCCATCTCGATATCCTGCTCAGCCACGCTCACCTCGATCATATTGTTGGCTTATCGTTTGTATTGGGCTGGCGCGAGCTCAATGGCCTCGAGTCGATTCACGTTTATGGTGAAGCAGCGAAGCTGGCTTCTATTCGAGAAAACGTTTTTTCCTCCCACATCTTTCCGATCATGCCGCCCATCCAGTGGCGGGAGTTGCCGGCTGAATATTCTCCGTTCACTCTCCATTGTGGCGCCAAAGTTCGCTGGTGGGGGCAGACGCATCCGGGCGGTTCAGTCGGGTACCGACTCGACTATGGGGAACATTCGTTGGCTTACGTGACCGACACAACGGCTCGCAACACAGACCCATATCTTTCGCAATTGAAGCACGTGCAATTGCTAATCCACGAATGCAACTTTGACGATTCGCAGCAGAAAATGGCCGAATTGACAGGTCATAGTTGCCTGAGCGATGTCCTAGATCGTGTCAGGGACTGTAGTGTGAGGAAGTTGGCGCTTGTTCATACTAATCCATACGGTAATATACATGAGCCGATACAATTGCCTGAGGCGATTGTGGGAAACGGCAAAGTTGTTGTGCCGTACGATCTGGATGAATTAGAGTTCTAATCAGAGAAGTTTCTTGTCTCTGACCCTTCCACCGCCCAGGAATTCAATTTAGCTTTTACGCCAAACGCGTTGATCGAGGCGCTCGGCACAATTGAGTCTTGAACCTATATGAAGATATTGCTCACCGAAAAAGAATTGGATGATGGCGTTGCGGCGATGGCGCAACAGATCGCGCACGCCTATGGCGATAAGCCTCTGACCGTGATTGCCATCATGACAGGTTCGTTGATTTTGTTAGCAGACCTTATTCGATATTTGGAAATGCCGCTGCGGGTTGGATTGATCCAAGCGAGTTCCTATCGGGGCGGAACAACTTCCGGGCAGTTGACCATTAACGAGACTATGCAGTTAGACATCAAGGATCGAGATGTTTTAATCATCGATGATATTTTTGATACAGGCAAAACTCTGCGCGAGGTGATGTTGCGCATGGCTGAACTCAAACCTAAGTCCCTGCGTTCGGCTGTGCTCCTCAACAAACAGGGAAAACAAGAAGTTTCGATGCAGCCCGATTTTGTCGCCTTCAACATTCCCGATGAGTTTGTGGTGGGATACGGCTTAGATTATCAAGATCATTATCGCAACCTACCCTACCTCGCTTGTCTCGAACCACAGGATCTTCAAAGTCCTTTTCCCTTATGAGTGGTCCTCGCCTCGTCATTGTTTCGAGAACGTTTTGGCCGGTCATCGATGACTCGACTTTTCGGCTGCAGTCTTGGCTTCAAAAGTTTGAGAAGCTGAACGTCGATGTTTCGTTGGTGACTGCTTTATGGAATTATCGCTGGCCCTTGAAATGCACTTTCGAAGAGGTTCCCCTTTTTCGAATTGGTCCGCCACCATATGCCGCACGCAGTTTCAAAAACTATATCAAAGCCGTGGTCGATCATTTGATTTTGCATCGCACAGAATACGATGCCATTTTGTTTGACCAGGCTGCCGAAGAATGCGTTGCGTCTTGTCAGTCCAAGGAGCTCGTCGACAAAAATAAACTCTTTTGGTTTGAACATCATGAGCAGGTCGATGGAGTATTGAGCCTTGCGAATGTAACTCAAGATGCGTGTCGGTCTGCCGACCGAATCCTCGTTCATGGAGCTGCGGAAGAACGCACTTTGCGAAGTGTGGGAATTATGGCGGACAAGATCGAACGGCTCGGTCATGTCAGCTTAGTTCATCTCCCTCGTACGCTCGGTGAACGCAGTCGTGCGCGGACGATTCTTCGCGAATGTTGCGGCGATTTGTTCGTACCAACCGATGGCAAGGTAATCATCGTACCCTCTGAGTTACAGCATCGGGCGAGTATCGACATGTTCTTGCAGGCGATCGATCCACTCTTGGATCGCTGGCCTAGTTTACGAGTTTGGTTTGTGGGTGATGGTCCCGAACGCGGTCGAATTTATGAGCGAATTCGCGATATGGACGGAGCTCGGCAAATCGCTTTGCCAGGTTGCTTTGATTCGGTAGAAGAGATATTCCAGCTTGCCGACGTTTGTGTACTCACGACTCCAGGTGAAGGGCTCGGTTATTTCGCTCCCCTCGCTTGGCAAAACAATATCCCGTGCTTGCTCCCGATGTCGAGTTCCAGCAAGGAGCGTACTCCCGAATCGGCCCGATGGGGAATATATCATCCAGGAAACATGCCCCAGCTTCGCGAATTGATTGCTGAGGCGTTGGCAAAGTCAACGGCAGCGACCAGTCACAAGCTTCATGCTGCCGATAATGCTAATGAAGCCGTAGCGTGGAGCCTAGAACGTTGGCGAACTTGGGGGCTGAGTCATGAAAGTCGCTCGCCGCGTTCGAACCATAGTTCATCGGTAATAGAACGGACCGATCCAAATAGCAGCTGGAAGAAATGGCGAATTTGATATGACATCGGGAGATAAAAAACGTATCGGCCTGATTATTCCCACTTTGGATCGAGGCGGAGCGGAGAAGCAATTGGTCTTATTGGCGAAAGGACTCGATCGCAGTCGTTTCGAGCCCCATGTTGTCTTGTTGACGCGCGATGGGCCTTATCGCAAAGAACTAGAAGAAGCGGGCATTCCTGTCACGTTGATCGGCAAACGATTCAAGCTGGATTTCGGTTCGTTCTTTCGCTTGGTTCATTTTCTAAAAGAGAAGAAATTCGATTTAGTTCATACCTGGATCTTCGCCGCCAACAGTTACGGTCGACTGGCCGCACAGCGAGCCAATGTACCATGTATTGTGGCTGGGGAACGTTGCGTCGACGAATGGAAACGCTGGTGGCATTTCGCCATCGATCGATACCTCGCACGTCGAACCGACAAGATCGTGACCAATAGCAGTGGAGTCGTAGAGTTTGCCGCTGCTCATGGAATCGCTCGCGGATTGTTTGAGGTTATCCCCAATGCCGTTCCGCCGTTGAAAGTCGATGAAACAGCTCGGCTTGAAATCCGGAAGCAGCTCGGCTTGCCTGCCGATGCAATTCTCATTGGGATCGTCGGGCGACTGTGGCCTCAAAAAGGAGTGAAAGAGTTGTTGTGGGGAATGGAGTTGATGCGAGTGGTTCGCGACGACACTCATCTGGTCATTGTCGGAGATGGGCCTGAGCGACAACGGCTCGAATATTATCGCGACCAGATTGGAATAGGAAATCGTGTCCGCTTTGTGGGGCACCAGGACGGGGCAAGCCGCTGGATACAGGCCTTCGATTTATTGTGGAATGGAAGCCGTTACGAGGGGCAGTCCAATGCGATTCTCGAAGCAATGCAAGCAGGTGTTCCGGTGGTGGCGACCGATATCGCTGGCAATCGGGACCTAATTGTCCCAGAAGAAACCGGATTTCTTTTTCGAAGAGGTGATTTGGCGACTCTGGCCCGTCGAACGCAGCAGCTTCTCAACAATCCTGAGCTTTACGCTCGAATGTCTGCCTCTTCAAGAGAACGAGTGGCGGAAAAATTCTCGTTACCAGCGATGATCACTGCCCATGAACATCTTTACAGTTCTTTGATAAAAGCCCAATAGATTCTCGGTTTGTTCGCAACTCGGACAAATTTGTTTGTCTTTTTGACAATTCTTCCCAATGAATTGAAACAGTTGTTTGAAACTGGTGTTTATATACCGCCTGGATCACGAATTGGATTTGGTTCTCCAGTTCCCCTCTTGTGGCTGTAAGTGGCTGCTGGGGATGGGGTTGGGGTAATTTTTCAAACGTGATTCGGGTGGGTCCAATTCCTTACTGGGGAGGTTAGGAGACAAAACGTGTCCGAAGCAGTTGCAGATTCTACGCGCCGACGGATTGTGGCGGCAGCCGGTGAAATATTTGCGGATCAGGGATTCGAAGCGACAACAGTCCGAGAAATTTGCCAAAATGCTCGTACGAACGTGGCCCGCGTCAATTATCATTTTGGGGATAAGCGGCGACTGTACGAAGTTTGCTTGGAAGAGGCTCGCCGACATCGGGATGCACTTTTTCCCATGCCGGCCATCGATCACAGTATGCCCGTTTTGGTGCGTATGGTTCGATTTTTGGAGGGGATAGTGTACCGCTTCCTGGCGAGCGATCCGTTCAGTTGGGAAGGTCGGTTGATTTTGCGGGAGATGTTGCAACCATCGGCCGTTGGGCGACCGTTGTTGGAGCAAGGTGTACGACCGCAATTCGAATTTATGGGGAATCTGATCCAGGAAATGGCCCCGACGGTTTCGGCCGCAGATCGAAACCATGCCTGCTATTACGTGGTAGGGCAATGTATCCTCTTTAGAACAGGCGGAGCATTGGTGGAGTATTTGACTCCAAGTTTTGGACCATTTTCGTCTCAGGAAAATGTGGACGGGCAGATTCAGGAACTCGCTATTCGACTCTGCAAAGGTGTGTGCGCCCTTTTGGGCCAAGCGTGCACGGTAACTTTTGATCACAATATTGAGCAGTTACTACAAAGCCCTTCGGCTAAGTGAGTTTTGAAGGCCCAGCAATCGTTCATTGAGTGCGTTACATTTGAGTGCGGTGAGGTAAACAAGAACAATTTATGTCCAGGCCATCTTTGGTTAGTGATCTAGCATTTGGGGCCGTTTTACCCATCGCCATTGTTGTTGCAGGTATTTTCGGGTTCGTCGCTTTAGGTGAAGCGAAACCGGAACAAAAGGCCGAGGCTGGCACAGACCTCGCCTCGCTATTGAAAGCTTTGCCGGAAGCCGAAGTTGCTCGAATTGAGGCTTTTGATACTTCCAAGCAATCGCTTGATATCGAATTGCAAGGCAATGTGGTTCCATTTCGCGAGTTGATGATCGGGGCTGAGGTCACCGGTCGCATCGTGTACAAGGACCCCAATTGCCGACAAGGACGGTATGTCACCAAGGGGCAAGTTCTCTTTCGCATCGATCCGCAAGATTATGAATTGGAAGTTCAACGACTCGCCAAAATGAAAGAGCAAGACTACGCGAGCTTGCGCGAGTTGGACCAAGAAGAAGCGAACATCCAAAAGTCCCTGGATGTTGCTAACGATGAACTTGAATTGCACGATGCGGAACTCAAACGACTGACGCAATTGCGGGAAGGGATTGTCAGTGTTACCGAATTGGACGCTGCCCGACGCGCTCGATTGGCCAGTTTGAATCAACAAGTCTCTATCCAGAATCAACTCGATTTGGCGAAGAAACGCCGGGCTCGACTTGAGGCTGCGGAAAAGCTGGCAGAAACGCAACTCAAGAAGGCTCAATTGGATTTGGCTCGTTGCGAAATTGTTTCCCCCGTCGATGGCGTGATAGTGCGCGACATGGTGGAAAACGATTCGTTTGTGCAGCGAGGGAGTACCTTGGCCACCGTCGAGGATACAGGGAATGTTGAAGTAAGTTGCAGTTTGAGGATGGATCAGTTGTATTGGGTCTTGAATCAAAAGGGTGAGCATGGTGAAGCTGCTGTTTCGACCACCGATCCGAACGCGCTGGCTGGGCGTTATGCACTACCGCCGACACCTGTGACCGTTGAATTCCAAGTGGCAGGCCGCGAAAAACAAACATACTCTTGGGAAGGTGTGCTAAGTCGCTATGAAGGGAGTGGTATCGATCCGCAAAGTCGAACTGTTCCCTGCCGTGTACGTGTGGAAAAGCCCTATCAATATTCGATCAACGGAAACGCTAAGAGTGATGATCGCGTCAGTGGCCCCCCTGCCCTGGTTCGTGGAATGTTCGTCAATCTGAAGGTGCATACGCGTCCTCAATCGGGCTTGGTACTAGTGCCCAAGTTAGCTGTAAAACCAGGCAATGTGGTCTGGCGATTTGAGATGACCAATGACGTCTTGAATGTGAAGCCTGCAACTGCCGCCGCTGCTACAACAACGACCAAAAATGAAGCGGCTAAGCCGGAGCAAAAGCCAAGCGCGGATGTAGCGGTTGCCAAGGAATCGGAAAATTTCAAAGTGGAAGATTGGGCTGCGGGAAAGATGTTGGTCCTTTCCGATCTCCAAGTGATTCGGCCCTATTCGGTGACTTCAACCGAAACGGGAAAGAGTGATGAGTATTGGGTGTGCGAGGAAATTCCCAATACGCTTAAGCATGGGGATTGGGTAGTTGTGACACCGATGGCATCGGTGAAAGGGGACGGTACTGATGCGGTGCGTGTTTATTCTCGCAGCGTAACGGGGCAGCCTCAACCAACACCAGAAACCAAAACCAGCCAACCCGCTGAGTCTACAGCTGGCAAGCTCGTGCCGACGGACGCATCTTGAAACCGTGCGATCATATAGTTTGTGTTGTTCGATTACCCTGGATTTGATTCGTACCATTATCGCGGATTTGTAGGACATGCGACCGTATATCGAATGGGCTGTTAAGAATACGCCGGGCGTCAACATGATCTTGTTGGCCGTTATGCTGGTGGGGGTTGGTTGCTTTTGGATGATGCGTCGTGAGACGTTCCCCGAATTCAAACTAGAGATCGGCTTGGTGACGGTCATTTATCCTGGCGCGTCGCCCGAAGAAGTCGAGCGAGGGATTTGTCAGAAGGTGGAGGAAGCGGTTCGTGCGGTGGATGGCATTAAGCAGGTCGTCAGTATTGCTCGCGAAGGTGGCGGCTTCACGATTCTTGAAATGAAAAGCACTGTCAAGGATCCTCAAAAAGTTATCAACGACATTCGCTCGGAAGTGGATCGTATACCCAGTTTTCCACTCAGCAGTGAAAAGCCTTTGGTGCAGCAGATTACGTTCCGTGAACCAGCGATTCGTGTGGCCGTGATTGGACCAGAGTCCGATCAGAAGGATGCCGAATGGAAGTTGCGCGAAGTTGCAGAGCAAATTCGAGATGAAATACTCGAATTGCCAGAAGTTTCGCAAGCGAATGTGCTTGGTGCGAAACCTTTCCAGATCGACGTGGAAATTCCCGAAGATACATTGCAAAACTATGGCTTGAGCTTGTCTACCGTTGCTCAAATCTTACGTCGTGAAAACGTTGAAATACCTGGGGGGCAACTAAAGGCCGAAGGTCAAGAAATTCTGTTGCGCGGCAATAACAAACGCGAAGTGGGGGAAGAAATTCGGCAATTGCCTTTGATCACCAAGCCAGGTGGCTTAGTTCTCACCGTGGGCGATCTCGGTAAAGTTCGTGATGATTTCGAAGATCAATCGGTGGTCAACGAGGTGAATGGTAAGCCCTCTCTGGTGATCAGCGTCGACAAGACTTCCGAAGAAGATTTGTTGGCTATTGCCGATGCCGTGCATAAATACGTCAAGGAAGCTAGTCTTCCACCCGGCTATTCATTGATGGTCTGGGGAGACACCAGCGTCGATGTGCGCGATCGTATCCGATTGTTGCGAGACAACGGCCTTCAAAGCTTGGTTTTGGTCTTCATCGTGTTAACGCTTTTCTTGGAACGCAAGTTAGCATTCTGGGTTGCCTTGGGTATTCCGATCAGTATTCTCGGCGCTGGGATCGTATTGATGATCTTTGGCCAGACGTTGAACATGCTCAGTATGTTCGCGTTTTTGATGGCCTTGGGGATTGTGGTGGATGATGCGATCGTGATTGGTGAGAATATTTATTCGCACCGCATGATGGGTAAGTCACCGTACCAAGCCGCAATTGACGGTGCGTCGGAAGTGATTGTGTCGGTGATCTCTAGCGTGGCCACTACCGTCATGACCTTTATGCCTTTGTTTTACGTGACAGGGGTGATGGGCAAGTTCATTGCCGTGATGCCCTTAGCCGTGATCGCCATGCTCTGTGTTTCGCTGGTGGAATCGACATTTTCGTTGCCCAATCACTTGGCGCATTCAGGTGGTGAAAGCAAGACATTGTTCGGGAAGATTTTTGGTTTCATTTTGATGCCATTCGCACCGATGGGCCGGTTGGTTGATCGTATTAGTGCTTCATTTAGTGCAGGGCTCGAGTGGTTTGCTGCCAATATTTACAAGCCGATGCTTGAGTTTTGTTTACGGTTCCCCTTTGTCTCGCCTGCTTTGGCTGTGACGGCCTTGATCATTACTGTGGGTTTGGTCCGTTCCGGGGTCGTGCCATTTGTTATCTTCCCAAAGAGTGACGGAAATAATCTCATTGCCCGCATCGTTTATCCTGACGGTACTCCTCTACCACTCACGGATGAATCCACGCAGCGGATCGAAGCCGCTGTTCGTCGAGTCGGCGAGAAATTGGGCGAGGGTGTTCTCAAAGTTCGGACGGTGTCTAACACCGATCCCGATATGAGTGAAGAGGAGAAAAGTCTCGGCCCAGTTTTGTTGACATTCCGGCAAGTGGGGCAGTTAACGGGTGATGGTGCACTAGGATCTGCCGAAAATTCTTCGGGTAGTCATGTGGGGCAGGTTTATGTCGAGTTGGTCGATGCGGCAAGTCGAACGATAACTAGCAACGATATTCTCAACATGTGGCGTGAAGAAGCTGGTGATTTTCCAGGTGCCGAACGCATTACTTTTGATGCGGTGAATATCGGCCCCGGTGGAAAGGCTATTGAGTTTAAGCTCCTGGCCCCAGCAGAAAATCAAGCGGATCTTGATGCGGCGATCGAAGCCTGCAAATCGAAGCTTTCAACGTATGCGGGTGTCTTCGATATTCGCGATGACGCTACCCCCGGTAAATTAGAGTTTCAATACAAAGTTAAGGATCGCGCAATCGCCATGGGGATTACCGCATCCGACTTGGCTGAAACAGTGCGAAACGCTTATTATGGAGCCGAAGTACAACGACTTCAGCGCGGCCGCCATGAAGTCAAACTCATGGTTCGTTATCCACAAGATCAACGACGGTCGTTGGCCGATTTCAAAGAGATTAAAGTTCGTGGGCCTGATGGTGTCGAAGTACCCATCACCGAATTGGCCGAAATCAAAGTGCAAAGAGGTTACTCGGAAATCAATCGTCTGAACCAGAAACGCTCCATCACGATTAGCGCTGATGTGGACGAAGCCAAAACGAACGCTTCCCAAGTTATTGCTGACCTTAAAGCAACCACACTTCCTGAGCTGAGCAAAAAGTATCCGATGCTCGATGTCGATTGGGAAGGCCAGCAGCAGCAAAGCCAGGAATCGATGGCAAGCCTGGGAATAGGTTTGTTCATCGCGATTATTTCCATCTACATCTTATTGGTCATCGAATTCAATTCGTATTTCCAGCCGCTGATCATCATTCTGATCATTCCTTTCGGATTTGCGGGCGCTGTTTGGGGACATGGTCTGCTCGGTATCCCCATTACACTTTTCAGTGTGTTTGGTATGGTGGCGTTAACAGGTGTCGTGGTGAATGACTCGATTGTTTTGGTGGACTTTATCAACTCGAAAGCTCGCAGCGGAGTTCCATTACGGCAAGCACTGGCTGAGGCCGGACTGCGCCGCATGCGACCCGTGTTCCTCACGAGCATCACGACCATCGCAGGTTTAGCCCCGATGATTATGGAGAAGTCGTTCCAAGCGCAGTTCTTGGTTCCTATGGCTGCGAGTTTGGCTTTCGGATTAGGCTTAACCACGTTGTTGGTATTGTTCCAAGTCCCAGTGCTCTATCTCTTCTACTGCATGATTCTCGAGTACTTTGGGTTTGACCCAACACGAGCATTGACTCACGCTGATGAAGAAGAAGTGGGTGAAAACGCACCTGTGGCTCCTCCTGCTACTGCCGCTCATGCATAACTCTTGGCAATGGTTCGTTGAGCTCGTAACGCGAAGCGCATGCGAAGGCTAGGCTTCCTTACGAGCAACTTTGCCAACTGGTTGCGATTCGGAGCCCCCATGCTTATAGATAAGCGCGAGTTTCTCAAAGCCATCGCGATCGGCTCATTGGCCAACACAGGAGTGTCTTTCGCCATGCCGTATCAGCCTAGCGATTCACATCCTGGGGAGCGTGTGTTAGTTATCGGTGCTGGACTTGCAGGTTTGGCTGCGGCGAGCGAACTTCAAAGCGAGGGTTACGAAGTTGTTGTGATCGAAGCCCGCGACCGCATTGGAGGACGTGTTTGGACCAGTAAACTATGGAAGGATATTCCACTCGATCTCGGTGCTTCTTGGATCCATGGTGTAAGGAAGAATCCGCTGACCGCGTTGGCTGATAAGATCAAGGCTCGGAGGCTTGAGACCTTTTATGATCTGGCAGCGATTTATCATGCCGATGGTACAAGTCTTTCGGGAAAGGAACTTCAACTCTTCGAACGCATGAGGTCTCGCATTTCAGATGTTCTTGAGCGAGCACAAGACCGGAACAACGATCTGTCTCTGCGTGAAGCTGTGGAGCCTTTGCTGCGTGAGTTCCCGCCAGACGCGATGGAGAGACGTTTCATTCAATTCATTTTGAATTCTGACTATGAGCAAGAGTATTCTGGCAGTTCGGCGAAGCTCTCGACCCACTGGTTGGAGCACGATGAGGAGTTTGAAGGTGGTGATGTTCTCTTTGCGTCTGGGTTCGGAATCATTCCGGAACTTTTAGCTAACGGGCTAGAGATCAAATTAGGCCAAGTGGTCCAAGAGATTCAATGGAACAACTCGCCAGTGCGCGTCATCACTCAGGATTCAAGGTATGAGGCTGACTATGTTGTGGTCTCCGTGCCTTTAGGGGTGTTAAAAGATGGCAAGGTGCGATTCACTCCAAGTTTACCCCGTGACAAACGCGAGGCGATCACGAAGCTTGGAATGGGCGTATTGAATAAATGCTACCTGCGATTTGAAGAACCATTTTGGCCCAAAGATGTAGATTGGCTGGAGTACATTGCCGACCAGCCTGGCTCATGGACGGAATGGGTGAGCTTGTGGCGTGTGGCCCAACAACCCGTGTTACTCGGCTTTAATGCAGCCGATCGTGGCCGGGAGATCGATGTTTTATCGGATGAGGCCATTGTGGCCAGTGCGATGGAAACATTGCGGAGTATATTTGGAGAGTCGATTCCAGAGCCGATAGGATTTCAAGTAACTCGCTGGGGACAAGATCCATTTGCATTGGGATCGTACTCATTTAACGCGGTTGGTTCGACACCCGAGATGCGCGACACTTTGGCCGAATCCTTAGAAGATCGTTTGTTTTTCGCAGGCGAAGCCACAAACTCGGCCTATTTCGGAACGGCGCATGGCGCACTATTGAGCGGATTGCAGGCAGCGAAGCAGATCCTCGACATTTGATTGTCAAATAAAGAACGTAGTGGACGTAGAGCTGGCCCCTTTGCCGAAAACGATAACGTCTGCACTGGATGTCGGACTTAAGTAGTGCGAATCCGAGCAGAAATCAGCCAGCGAATCACCACCTGCACAACGCAGGTGGTGGCTAACGCTCTTTCGCCTACCGCTGATCAGGCTTATTCACCCGATTCCAGAACCGCCATAAAGGCCTTTTGCGGAATATCGACCGAACCGATCGACTTCATACGCTTCTTGCCTTCCTTCTGCTTGGCCCACAGCTTGCGTTTACGGGTGATGTCACCACCATAACATTTCGCCGTCACGTTCTTACGCAAGGCGGAAACCGTTTCGCGAGCGATCACGCGTGAACCAATCGCGGCTTGCACAGCGATTTCGAACATGTGCCGATCGATTTCAAGCTTAAGCTTTTTCACAACCGCACGACCACGTCGTTCGGCATCGCGTCGATCGCAGATCACGCTCAACGCATCGACGCGTTTGCCGTTCACCAGAATGTCCATACGGACCAAGTCGGCTGGGGCATTGCCGATCACTTCATAGTCCATTGTGCCGTAACCACGAGTGGCACTCTTGAGTTTGTCGTGTAGGTCATAGATGACTTCGGCCAATGGCAATTCGTACGCCAACATGGTTCGTGTAGCCGATAGAACTTCATTGGTACGCTGAACGCCACGTCGATCTTGGCACAACTTCATCACCACGCCGATGAAATCATTGGGTACCACGAAGTTCACGCGTACAATCGGTTGGCGAAACTCTTCGATTTCGCCCGAGTCGGGAACTTCTTGCGGGCGATGGATGTTGAGAACTTCACCGTTGCGTTTGAGAATTTCATACGTAACGTTAGGAGCTGTTTGTACCAAGTCGATATCGCACTCGGTTTCCAAGCGCTGTTGGATGATCTCCATGTGCAGCAAGCCTAAGAAACCGCAGCGGAAACCGAAGCCAAGTGCTTCGCTCGTTTCGGGTTCAAACTCAAAGCTCGGATCGTTGATACTTAAACGTTCGAGGGCATCGCGAAGTTCCGAAAAGTCCTGACCATCGCTCGGATACAAACCGCAATAAACCATGCGACGTGGCTCTTGATAACCTTCCAGAGCTGGTGCTCCATGGTCACCTGGGATCGTAACCGTGTCACCGATGTGTACGTCACTGAGCGATTTGATATTGCAGATCAGGTAGCCTACCTGCCCAGCGCTGAGTTGATTTACGGGTTTACGGTTCGGAGCAAATTGCCCTATTTCTAAAGCTTCGTAAGTAACGCCCGCGCGTAGGAAACGAACCTTTTGGCCTTTGGTTACGGTTCCTTCCATCACGCGAACATAAGTGATCGCACCGCGATAGTCGTCGTAATGCGAGTCGAACACCATCGCTTGCAACGGTTTGGTGTGGTCGCCCGTAGGAGGTGGGACGCGTTCGACAATAGCTCGAATCAAATCGGGAACACCAATTCCCGTCTTGCCGCTAACCTTGGCCACTTCATCTGGGTCAATGCCAAGTACCTGATTCATCTCTTCCAACACTTCGGGGACACGCGCGTGCACCAAGTCGATTTTGTTGATGACAGGAATGATCTTAAGATCGTGTTCCATCGCGGCATAAGCGTTCGCTACCGTTTGAGCTTCCACTCCTTGGAACGCATCCACCAGCAACAACGCCCCCTCGCAGCACGTCAGCGAACGTGATACTTCATAATGGAAGTCGACGTGGCCAGGAGTGTCGATCAAGTTCAGTTCATACTGCTGGCCGTCGAGTACGGTCTGCAACGAAACTGCTCGAGCCTTAATCGTAATGCCACGTTCGCGCTCAAGTTCCATATCATCCAACATCTGCGCTTTCATTTCACGTTTGGAAACAGTTCCCGTGAACTCAAGCAATCGGTCGGCGAGTGTACTCTTGCCGTGATCGATGTGGGCGATGATGCAAAAGTTGCGAATTTTTGAAACGTCCGTTCCGCTCATATGCTTAATGTTATTCCGTATTCATGACAGTCCGTGTTACCGGACGAAATCCGAACTTTAGTTCTAGTGTAGACGCACTCTTAACGCAGTCCAAGTTTCAAATAATCGTCCCGAGCAATGCCAGCAGCTCCCAGGTAACCCGCATCACCTCCCAGAGTTGCAAAATCGATGGTGGTCCCCTCCGCAACATTCGAGAAGGTTAGTTCCTTGAACTCGGAGCGAATCTTATTGAGAAAACGCATGCCGACTTTCGAGTTGTGGCCACCAAAGTCCATGGCACCACCCAACACAACCAAACCTGGGTCGACCATATGCACCATCGTTGTGATTCCGATCGCCAAATAAACGGCTGTCGAATCAATAATATCGAGCGCGAACTTGTCCCCCCCCTCGGCCGCTTCATAGACGCGCCGAGCGGAGATTTTTTCACCACTCTTATAAGCGGCTTGTAGGCTACTGTTTGCGCCAGCTTGCAGTCCTTCGATCGTGATCGCGGATACCGCACTGGCACTGGCATAAGCTTCCAAATGGCCTCGTCCGCCCCCCCACACGCACAAGCGTGCTTTCGGTGAACTGTCGACAATGACATGTCCGCATTCGCTGCCGAAACTGTTTACACCGTTGATAAGATGTCCATCCACGATGATCCCACCACCTACCCCCGTACCGAGTGTGAGCAGAACCATGCTGGCATGTTTTTCGCCTGTACCGATCCAAAATTCCCCGAAAGCAGCCGCATTGGCGTCGTTCGCAAAGGACACTTTGTGCCCCGTGGCTTTTTCGAGAGCGTCACGGATCGGAAAATGGTGCCAGTGAGGGTGGTTTGGCGGCTCAATGAGCAAGCCACGGGCAATATCCATGCTGCCGGGGGTGCCTAAGCCGATGCGGGCGATTTTGGCGAAATCGAGGCCAGCGGCAGCGCACAATCCTCTGCATGTGTCCGCCATTCGTGCGACCGCTGCTTGAGGGCCATCCGGTTCGAGGGTCTCGATTTCCTTGAAGGCCAGCGTCTTTCCGCCGTTATCGACCAAGCCAATCTTGATATTTGTGCCCCCAACATCCACGCCCAAAAAGTAGGGAGCCTTGGCCTGCGAAAGAGGGATCAACGGTTGATTGGTAGTCATGAAGATTACTCGGAAAGTGATTTCCTGATGCGATAGACGCCCAGCGCACCCTGTAAAGTATAGGCATCAAATCGATTGGGTAATAGGCGAAAGAGGTAGCGATTCGCGGCGATTAGGCTGCATTGGGCTTGTCGGACCTGCCATGTTCCTATCAACTTAACTCGCATTCATCGCTGGCTGGCATTCACTATCGGCTCATTGGGACTCGATCGTTCGGTTTCAAATGCCCCAGATTAAGTCACCGTATTGAATTTCATGGCCGCAAACGATTCTTCCCGCACTTCCGTTTCCACCGTTGGGATTTGGAGTGCGCTGGGTGCCTATGTTTGCTGGGGATTGTTTCCAATCTATTGGAAATTTCTCAGCACCATGGAGGCTCCGGTCTTACTTTGTCACCGCGTGGTTTGGTCGTGTGTCGTCTTGGTTTCTGTGCTCGCACTGACCGGGCAGCTCAAAGAGCTCTGGCGTAACTTGCGACATCCCAAGATGCTGGGTGTCTATGCTCTGGCGGCCGTTTTAATCGCGGCCAACTGGCTCACCTTCGTCTGGGCCGTCAATCACAAGTACATTGTCGAAACGAGCCTCGGTTATTTCATCAATCCGTTGCTCAATGTGGTCGTTGGCTTTTTGTTTTTCAGCGAACGTTTGCGCAAGATGCAATGGGTGGCATTGGTGATTGCGACCTGTGGGGTGAGTTATCTCACTTGGAGTTATGGCACAGTACCGTGGATTGCATTGATCCTCGCATTAACCTTTGGGCTCTATGGTGTCGTAAAAAAACTAGCTCCTCTCAACGCCATACTCGGGCTCAGTTTAGAGACTCTGATTCTGCTTATTCCAGCGGTAATTTATTTGAGCGTTGCCGCCAATGTGTATGAGCAACCGATCGGTAGCAAAAGCGTGGGTGGTTGGATGCTGTTGGCAGGAACGGGTGTGGTCACGACAATACCCTTGGTCTTGTTTGCCGCCGCTGCTCAACGGATTCCGCTAGTGCTTGTCGGGCTCTTTCAATACATTGCCCCAAGCTTGCAATTCTTGATCGGCGTATTGGTGTATGGTGAACCCTTTACACCACAAAGACAGATTGGGTTTTCGATTGTCTGGATCGCTTTGTTCTTGTTTGCCGTTGAGAATTTTTACTATCAATCGAAGAAACGGCAAGCAAGCAAGAACTCATCTGAAACTGCGGCCAAATGAGATGGGGAGTTTATGTGTCGGACTGGGAGTGTCGACCTCAAAGTATTTCATCCGATTCGGTTAGCATTTCAGCTGTCGAAAACACTAAGGGGAAGCGTGCCCTAAATGCTCCTTGATAAGTTTGACCACTTCCGGTTCATTTTCGTAGAGCTTCAAGGCAACCTCCCATTTAAGCTCTTCATCTGTGAGGTTAGGTTTTTCTTGACGAATTCGCAGGGCTATTTGTTGCCGTGTCCAGGCGAACATCGCGGCGCAGCGGGCCATTTTTTCAACGCTGGACATCGCTTTCCAGCGGCGTTCGTACTCGATATCGACCTCAGTCACCGTCACGATTTTGACTCCGCAACACTTTCGACTTGAGCCACTGCAGCGGCGTGGCCAGACCAGCGATCGACGATCGTAGCGGCGGCGATGTCTCCGGCCACGTTGACGGTGGTGCGCGACATATCGAGCAAACGATCGACGCCCATGATGATGCCAATACCTTCAGGCGGAACATTGATGGTTTGAAGAACTAACACCACCAGCGGCAGTGAACCACCTGGTACACCAGCTGTTCCAATGCCAGCCAGGGTTGCCATTGCGACCACCATGATTTGTTGCGTGAAAGAAAGCTCCACACCGAAGACTTGTGCAATAAATAAAACCGTTAAGCCTTCGTACAGAGCGGTACCATTTTGGTTCGCGGTGGAACCAATGGTGAGCACAAAACGCGACACACCCGAATCGAGTTTAAGATTTTCATCGACGACTCGCAACGAAGTTGGCAATGTGGCATTGGATGAAGAAGTTGCAAAGGCGGTTAGCAACACTTCAGTAATCGACGAAAAAAACTTGGCTGGCGAACGTCGAGCAAGTGTGAGCAAGGCAATAGAATACACCACGAACATCTGCAATGTTAAACCTAGCAGGACGGCGATCACATACATCAACAACGCCTTGACGATGTCGAAACCAAGGGCCGAGGTCATCGTAAATGCCAAACCGCAAACACCAAACGGCGCAATGCGCATG
>JAFLCP010000096.1 GCA_017303505.1 Planctomycetota bacterium
AGGCACTGCGACCAAATAATGTTCTAGAACACCTAACATGCCAACCCATTTCCAACATGCAATGGGATCACCGTCGGTTATGAAGTAGGCCTTGCCCCCCGCCGTCTTGGCATTCGCACGCAAAGACTCCAATACCAACAAATGTGCTTTGGCCGCCGCATCCACATGTACGGTATCAATTTTGTTGGTTCCACTTCCGATGCACAACAATCGTTTTTTGATGCAGCGATCGATCACGCGCGGAATTAAATGGGGATCACCCTTGCCCCAAATCAAATGGGGACGCAGCGCAACCGTCGCTAACTTACCTGGCTGGTTGGCAGCCAAGACGTGCTGTTCAGCCAGCGCTTTGGTGTGAGGATAATGGCACAACCATCGTGTGGGATATGGAACCGATTCATCGATACCCGATTGATGCTTCCCCGCAAAAGTAACACTCGGGCTGCTGCAATGAACCAAGAAGGGAACAGCATGTTGCTGACAAGCTTCAACAATATGCTTAGTGGCCAAGGTATTGATACTGTAGTATTCGTCCCAAGTCCCCCACACACCCGCTTTCGCTGCCGTATGTATTACAGCGTCGTGACCTTGACAGGCTTGGTTGACACAATCTTGATTACGAATATCCCCTTGGATGGTTTGTACTCCAAGGTTATGCAATTCATGGTACTTTTGACGAGCCACTCCAGTGACGGAATGGCCCGCTTCCAGCAACTGACGACAAATCGCTTCACCTAGGAAACCGCCGTAGCCTGTAACCAAGACACGCATGGAATAGTGACCTTGGAGTTTAGTCTTTAATGTTGGCATCCTTCGGCTCTGTCAAACCGAAGCTAGCGATGAATCCAATGAGGTAGCAAATTCCACCTACCACAGCGGCAGCGGTCGCATATTTCAGTGGACCACCTTCGTATGGAAGTAAACCCGCCAGAAATGCGGTCACCGCAGCGGCAGAGGTTCCAATCATTCGACCACCGATGTTGGCTGCAAAACTCTCGCCCGTACCGCGCAAATGCACCGGATAGACGTGAGGCAAGTAGTTACCCCAGAAACTGAGTTGTGCGACGGTGACCAAACCGATTAGGAACATGCCCAGTGACATGGTGGTGATGGGAAGCTTGCCCAACAAAATCGCTTCCAAGTTAATCTCAAAAAACGTTCGGTTTTCGACACGCAAGAAGAACCAGAACAAGAGTGGTAATGCGATTAGTCCAACAATTTGGAACATACGCAAAGTGCGTCCCCAAAAGATGACACCAGCCAACGCCAATGCCATGAGGAATCGCCCGACCAATCCACCCAATTCTTGTACCTTGGTATACTCCGAGGCAATCTTCTGTACGTAGCTTCCCGAAGCAGCCTTAGCCTTCGCAGCCAATTTTTCTTCGTTGGTTTCACCATTCTTTTTCGCGTCCGCTACCGCTTTCTCGCCAGCAACTTTGGCCTGAGCTTGGACTTCCTTCAACCCCGGAACGATTTGGGGCATTTGTTGAATGGCACCAAACGCAGCTCCCAGCGAACACGCGAAACCGATGGTGGTGATTAAAGTTGTGCGGCGCAGATCGGGTGCGAAGAGGGCTGCGATGGAAGGTCTCTTCAACGTTCCCGCTTTGCGTTTTTCGCTCCACACCGGTGACTCAGGCAAGAAGGGGCGAATCACAATCAACGGAATCGCAGGAATCAAGCCCGACATCAGAGTGTAGCGCCAAGCAGCATGTTGTCCGACATCGCTAATTTGCCCGAAGATCCCGGCGAGGAAAGATGGAATCGAAATTTCAAAGAAGTTAGCCGAGAATTGCACTGCCAATCCGTTGGCAATCGCGACCATCAAACCGCCGATCGAAGAGAAGGCTTGAGTGTAACCCAATACCTTTTCTCGTTGTTTGGGATCTGGGAACAATTCGGCGAGCCAGGCAACAGCCGCTACGAATTCCACACACACACCGATAAACGTAGTGCAACGGAAGAACAGCAGCATGTAGATGTTGGTCGAGAATCCAGCGAAGAACGCTGAGAACGCGTAGAGCAAGATACTCCAGGTTAACACGGCGCGTCGTCCAAAGCGGTCGGTGAGATATCCACCCAAGAGGCCGAAGATACCGCCGCACAGAGCGGGCATGTAGAACAACAGAGCGAGCCATTTATTGAACTCGGGCGAGCCTGGGGCGGCGCCGATCAACTCGCGTAAGGCGTCGCGAAGAATCAACGGCAGCATGAGCAATTCGTAAATATCGAAAGCAAAGCCGATGGCCGCGATAATGCAGATCAGCCAAGTAACATATGTCCACTGCGTCCCAGATGGGCCGCTCGATGTTGCAGTTGAAGACGACATACTAAATGTCTCGAAAGGTGGGAATTATGGAGTCCGAATTAGCGTCACGCGGACATGATACCACATCGTCCCCAACCACTAAACGCCAACGGAAATTTTTGATTCGCCCTCGAAAACTCCGATTTTCGCCGAAAATCGCTAAAAAGCGCCCTCCATTTTTCGCCAATTTACCGTGCCTTACACCGGCGAAAGAACGTTCCCGTCAGACATTGACCAACATGGTTTCGCACAACTGCGAAATTGCTTTCTCGTCGGTGAGACGATAGACCGCGATTCGCTGTGAAACTAACATGCCTGCGGTATGGGCGTAAGCGTCATCGTCGTAACTGTTGATGATCGCAGAGACTGCAAAACCTTGTTGTCTCAATAACCCCAGCGCCAGCGCTGTGCGTTCATCCAATTGCTGCAACAATACGATCACCGAATTATCGCGCGGGATTCTCGATTGGGCTTCTGCCAATAACTCTGGTAACCTCAAACCATCGGTTCGTTCAATTCGCGCCAAGGTCCTCAGTACTTGATTGAAATTCTCCACGCCGCGCTGTGGTGGGACAATCACAGGTCGCAGTCGATCGCTTTTCTCTTCTCGTGATGCATTCTTCAACGCAGCTTCGCGCGTTCTCGGATCGGACTCCCAACCGTCGAAACGAATCCTATCCACCGCATCGCGTCCATTGGTGACCAAGCCAAACGGTTGCTGCATTTGAAAAAGCAAATGGCAAATGGAAGCGGCCGCTGTGATGGCCAGATCGGTCCGCGTCGGTTCATTGCAATCGGGATTCGACTCGCGATGCATGTCGATCACCAAAGTTGCCCCAGCCACCGAAGTCGGTTGATACACTTTGCTTTGCAACTTGCCCGTTTTCGCCGTAGCTCCCCAATGTATTCGGCGAATAGGATCGCCCAATTGATAATCGCGAATGCCAGCCATCAAGGTAGGATCTTCAAACATTCGGTATGTCACACGCACCTCGCCGACGGGGCGACGAGAAGCGATGTTATATCCCAACAGTGGAATCACTTTAGGGAGCACCAAAATGTACATGGGCTCCGAGGCAACTCGAAAGCGTCGATACAAGCCAAGGAAATCACCCGTTTCCATCACGACGGGCCCCAGCTGAAAGTAACCACGTCGCAACGCCTTAACTTTGTAAACAAGTTTCTTGGTCTCGCCGCCGCGCAAACTTGTCAGCGTGATTCGATCCCCTTCTACTTGAATCGAAGGTGGCGGTCCAAAGGTAGCGGAGCGGGGGAGTACCTCTTCGACCAACAACCAGGGAATCCAAGTTTTTCCATCGTTGATCAGCTCCACTTGGACTTCAAAAGTGTCACCGATCTCGATTTCTGGTCGGCTGATCGTGCGTACGGCACGTGGGTCTTTGATCCACCGATGGGAGAACCAACGGGCAGCGAAAAAGATCCCTCCCATTGCATAACCGCAATAGACGAGCAAAGGGACGTTGAAAATAAGCCCGATGGCAAGCAACAAAGCAATTGCGGCTACGTATCGCATCGCTTGTTAACCTATGTCGTAGAATCGGCTGTACCGATCAAAGGAACCGCAATTTCGCTCAGAATGCTTTCCACGATCGCTTCTGACGTCACTTTGCGCAAGCGACTTTCTGGTTTAACCACCAATCGATGCGCTAACACGGGAGCAGCCACTCGTTTCACATCATCTGGCTGAACAAAGTCTCGACCTCGAATGGCAGCCATCGCTTGACTGGTTCGGAACAAGGCAATCGATGCGCGAGGACTACCACCTAGCACAAGATCTCCGTGGTGCCGGGTGTCATGCACAATTTCCAAAATGTAATTGCGAATCTTGGCATCCACAAAGACATCTTTAATCGCTTCTTGGCAGGCTAACAATTCCGCTGCTGACGACACTGGCGAAAGCGAATCTAGTGGATGCGATTTCTCCAACATCTGAAGCATTCGAAACTCTTCTTCCACCGAAGGATAGCCCAGAGTGAACTTCATCAAGAAGCGATCCAATTGAGCTTCAGGGAGTGGAAACGTCCCTTCATGATCCACGGGGTTTTGGGTAGCGATGACAAGAAAGGGAGCATTCAAAACATGTGTGACACCGTCGACGGTGACACGAGCTTCAGCCATTGCCTCAAGCAGCGCGGCTTGGGTTCGCGGGGTCGTTCGATTGATTTCGTCTGCCAACAAGATTTGAGTAAAGATCGGTCCGCTTCGAAACTCAAACTCGGCCGTCCGTTGATTGAAGATCGACGCGCCAGTAATGTCGGTGGGGAGTAGGTCAGGCGTGCATTGAATGCGTTTGAAATCGCAGCCAACACTTTTGGCCAGCGCTCTGGCTAACATGGTCTTGGCAACACCCGGCACATCTTCCAATAAGATGTGGCCACCAGAAAACCACGACACCAACGACAACACCAACTGCTTGCGTTTACCGACAATACATTTTTCAACATTGCCAATAAGTTTTTTGGCAACTTCGCTAACAGCAACCACCGCAGATACTCCCGGGTCCAATCTCAATTCGAACGCTTATCGATGATGGAGAAGTATCCAAGCTGAAGATCAGCGTTCCCATCGATATTCGAGACACTCCCAGTTTACTCGCCCGACGAGGCGTGTGTGGGTGGGAAGGACTAGAATTTCCAACGAAATTCGACGCGAACCCCGGCGATATCGCGTTCATCGAGGAGCCAACCGTACATTAGATCGGTACGGACCAAAGCTCGATTGCTGAGAGGGCGTTGGTAACGTGTGCCGACTGCGTATTGGTTGTCGGTTGCAACCCGAACTTGTTCACTTCCATGAACGCCCAAAGCGGCAAACTCCACAACCCATTGATCTTGGAAGCTGGCTCCCAATAAGTTGAGCCCCACCGCTCCGCCGTAGGTATTAAACCCGGTGGCATCGAGCGTAGGAAAACCTGTCAGACCGTCGGTTTCGAAATTGATCCCGGTGTTTCTCAGAATGCCACCTGAACCGGCAGCCCGCGCCACCGATTGAGTTCGACCGATTCCGCACCAAGCATTAAAGTAGGGGACCACGGTATACGGCGTGGCACTGACCAAAGCATTCTCAACGATGATCAAGTTACCATCGGCTGTTCTTAAATCACGATCACCTTCTTGGCCAAAGTTTCCGACCCACCGAACTGAGTTGCTCAAGCGATGATAGTAGCGGCGGGTAAAGGCTAACGTCGCGTTGTGATAACTGCGACCTAGATTCTTGGTGTCGTCTAGGTATGCATACCCAGCTTCGATGTAACCTTCATAGGCATCAATGAAAGTTGCGGTTCCAAATGCATCTGCAGCATTGTTGTCTAAACCAAATGCGGGGCTATTGATTTGATCGATAGCGACAAAAAAGGTGGTATCGAAGTTAGACCAATTGAGGGCAGGGCTGTTGCGAGCTGGAATCGTCCAGGCTACACCACCGACAGCATCTTCCATCCAAATACCATTTTGAAATAGCAGCGGTGTTAAACCAAAAGTGAATGGTAAGTCAAATGGATGTTGAACTCCATTCAATCCGCCGACGATTTGTCCCATATCGCCTTCAAAGAAGACCGTGTCAAACTCGGCATCAAACTCATCCACAAATACCGCGCGTCCGTTATTGAAATCGACGCCCGTGAATCGATTGCCACTATCCGTTGGTCCCATGAATGCATGGATACGTTCGGTCGACGTTAAACGGTAATCGAAGTCCAAGTTCAAACGGTTGGCCCAAACTCTCTGATCACCTGTTTGATTTCGAGCAAACCCAACCCCAGTTCGAAAATCGCCATAAACGAGAAATTGTGGCTGGGCTAGGTTGACAGGTCCAAACCAACCGGGCGGTGGAGGAAACAAACCACTGCCATAGAACTCACGTCCCAATTCCACCCATGGCCGTTGAGTGGTCACCGCCTTCTTATTTCGATACGGCGTTAATTCTTCGCACGGGTTGTATGGATCAGTAGGTGTGGGAGTCCAGGAAAAGTCATCGACTTGATAGGGAACGATGCACAAGTCGGGGTCCATCGTAGGATGATAGTTTTCCGAAAGCCTTCCAAGCTGAGCTGCGGAGTCAGGTGATACCGTTTCCCAGGGGAAAACGGGACGCGGCCCAAGTTGTCCTGCGTTGGGAGCGAGCATCGGTGCGGCAGGAGTTCCTGGCAGTGAACTAGATCCATTTGAATTTGGTGGAGCACTGTCCATCAGATTCGGAGCGACAGGCGTACTTGGAATCGCCTCTCCAATATCGAGAACTTCAACGCCACCTGTAGGCTTCTCTTGAGCGGAACTTCCCTTGGGCTTGGGAAGCTCTTCCAGCGTCACGGGTGGCTTGTTGGTGCTTGGCAATTCCAATAATCCATCGAGTGCCAAGTCGGCGGGATCGTCGGTGGTCGATGTCCCACTCTGTGCGTATACACTCTGTGCATACAGAGATAATACAGCAAACAGTACAACAACGCGGAGAAGCGTTTTGCTGAAACATCGATTCGTAAGCTGAAATCGCTGCGACATGTTTGCTGTTTATGAGTAGTAGAGGATAAACTAGTTCACGAAATTGGATCGAACAACGAACGCATTTGTCTTGTAAATCAGGCTCCTTAGTTCACCATGAACTCTACCGAATAGGCGTGAAAATCAATGATCTGTTCATTCAAGCGGCGTTCCATTTCGGGCGTCGCTTGCACAAAGCGGAAGAAGTAAATCGGATGTGTTCTCGATCGCAAGCGAACACTTAAGCGATATCTCCCTTTCTCGGTCACCAGATTGCCTGGGACTCGATACTTGGCCGTCTTCATGCCCAACGGTGGTACCGAGTGAGCTTCCATTCGAATGAATGGTGGGTGATTCAACACGGTAATCGGAACTGCCCCAGGACGGAAAAACGGAATCTGATCAATGTCCACAGGCACAGGCACATAGGCCTCTCGATCCGTTCCCTTGACGTTAGTGATCAAGAACTTGGTTTGTAGATTAAACAATTGGTAGTCCGGAGGACAAAGTCCTTGATTGACTTGCAACGAATGCAGGTCGGCTAAGTCACCATTACCATCTGTGTAGCCTGATTCCCAAACTGTTTTACCGCTAGGCGAAACTAATGCAGCATGCAACCAAACCTGAGGCTGAGCCCCCAAGGAACCGCTAGGTGCATTATGCCCTTCGCTGGTATTGGTTACGTTGTAATGAAACTCGATATCTCTGCAAGCGTTGCGAGCTGACTGGAAGAATGGTCCATCCAATTTGAATCCGTTCGATAATACTTGAACATTCAGGTCGCGTTTTTTCTGCAAGAGGGCCAGATTCTCGTCGACAATTTTGCGGGCATCACGCCGTTCATCGCTGCTTTGCCAACTTGCAGGCAACATCTTTTCATAATCAGTTCCAGCCACTTGTTTTTCAAACTCAGGTGTTCCCCAACCATTGCGCCAATCGAACTCTAGCCATTGTTTGACGTTCCATCGCAACGATTTTTCCGTGTGCGGAAATACTCCAGGATGTGCGATCGAGTACCCTGGTCCATAGAATGTATGGTTGGCATGTTTGCGATTGGGATCAACCCATTTGCCACTCATTTCTGCACAAGGTGCTGTCGCATATCCAGATGCTTTACCTGGAACGGTCCCCATATGACAGTCTTGGCACGTCACACCTTTCTTGAACGCTGGTGCTGCGCGATATTGTGCATACACAACTTCCAATGCGATACCAGGATGCACCACTACTTGATGGCAGGGTGCACAAAATTCACTTTTCGAGATTTGCTCAAACTGAATCGCTTGATTGTGTAGCTCTTGACCAGGCAACTTATCATTGCGATTTAACTTCACTTTGAAATAGTCCGCCCGCGTCTTAACTTGTTCAACTCCTTCGCCGGTGCCTGATCCATAAACAGGATCAAAGATATTACCTGGTTCAACTGTCCGTTCACCGTTCACTCGGTCATACGGGTATTTCACTCGGTGGCAGGCAACGCAGGTGATTCCCTCGCGAAAAACGGCGGGGCCATCTACAATCGACAATTCGCGTGGGTAGTTCATTTGTACGGCAACGGGCGTGTGACAACGCATACAAAAATAACCAACAGTACCTTGGGTAATCTCAGTAACAGCCTGTTCAAACTTCTGAAACATTGGCGAGACCGCTGCATATGCGTGACTTGAGACTCGCCATTCATCGTAGATACGTTTGTGGCATTGAGCGCACTTGTAAGCAGGTGGATATTGTTCGTGAGCGAAGACTTCCGCGTGTGGATCGACTGTTTTACCATCAGGTCCAGGGGGAAGAGGCTTGGCATCATCTTTGGGATGAGGTGACTTTGCGGCAGGTCCCATGGCATCCAGCCCGCCACCCCAGGGATCGTCTTTACCACCTGCTTTACCATCACCCAACAAATCATCCTGCATCGCACGACTCATACGGATCTGGTCTGCGTTGGGGAGCACGACACTGGCCGGTTGAGCCTGAATTCGCATTTGTCGTTCGTTTTGAATCCCGATCGAAGCATCGGGATAAAGACCCGTTGGGTTCTGTGGGACTAACAGGCTCTGATAGTTTTGATGAGGCGGTTGAGGTGGTGGCCCGTATTGATATGCGAACAATGTTTCAGCACTACAACAAAACACGCACAGTGAGCCCAGCCAGAAACCGAAGAGACGTGAGCGACCATTTGCTTGACGCAAATTGGGCTTCTCTCCAATCTTTGGCGCTAGGGATGGTTGTAGTTGGTGTAGGTCGTCCATCTGCTCAATCACTTCCAATCGTAATGATGAGTCTAATGCGTATCATCCGCATTCAGAATTCGACCATCGTTTTGAGGATATTCATCAGGACCGATGGTGGCGGAACGAACCTAACAATTGATACAGATTACCCCAAAGGTATTGCAGAACAGGAAGGGTTGTCCCCGAACTCGCAACTTGGGCGGTGCGATTGCCCAATCCTTACAGCTTGACAATCCCAGAAAATCTCAGCCTGATTACTGCGCAAACTTTAGCGACCAGAGAATCTATGGGGTAGAGTTCATGCGACATCTTGGCGGTTGGATGCCCGCCAAGAAATTTTTAAGAGCGGCAGATTTCTTGGACATTCTAGCCGTTTTGACTCAATGTTTTGACCACGTATCGATCCGAGAACCGTTTCATGACTTCTTCTCAAGAACGTCGACAACGCGATCGACTCAGCGTGGAGCCCCAAGATTCGCTTGGGTTCCTGGAGCATGAAACGTTTGGCACGGCAGTCAAAGTTATCGAACGTTCCAATGGTGGCTTTACCGTGGCTATCTCACCAGACAAAGCGGCGTTGTTTCCAGGAGGAGATAATGCGACGCTCTCCATTGGTCCACAACAATACACCGTGATGATCTCAGGTTACTTTCGTGAAGGAAACCGCAAAAGCCACCTCGGTCTGAAGTTGGTCCAATCGAACGAACCTCCAAAACGCAACACACACCGACTCGTCAAGAAAAGCAAAGCCACTTTCGAGGGACAGGAACGCGAACGTTTTACCTATGGGCTTTTTGTCGCCTTCATGTTCGCCGTGTTGGCTTTTCCCGGGGTAGGTGACTGGCTCGGAACAGCCCCCTGGCTTCGCGGCGTCATTCAACAAACGGTCGCTCGATTTCAGTCCGCTGAATCAACAAACACGACGCTTTCCAACTCGTCATCTCAATAGTTTCTGGGGAGATTCGCGGCCGTCCCTGCACGCCAGGAACCGCATCTTGCCTTGCGCAGATCGATTTTCCAATGGCGTCGATCTCACCCCGGCTGCGATTTCCAATGGGGTTTCGTTTTCACGGTGCAAGGACTACCCAGAGAAACCCTCAACCGTTAACCTGTTGAGGTTGGGGCCCCTGGAGTTGTAACCACTCGAGCTGTGATTGGGCCCAACTCACTTCCCCCTGATTTCGAGAAAGTACTGGTAATGGTTGAACTAAAGAGTTATGTCCGCGACATTCCTGACTTCCCCAAGCCCGGCATCTTGTTTCGGGATATCACTCCGCTGCTCGCATCACCTACCGCTTTCCAGGCTGCCATAGATCGTTTTGCCTCTCACTATTCACAAGAAAAAATCGATGTGATTGTGGCAGCCGAAGCTCGAGGATTCATCTTCGCAGCTCCTTTAGCCCTGCGACTCAATGCCGCCTTTGTGCCAGTTCGAAAACCGGGCAAACTCCCCTATTCGGTTCACACATTTAGCTATGAATTGGAATATGGGAAAGATACCCTGCAGATGCACACCGACGCCGTCGTTAAAGGACAGCGAGTCTTGGTGATCGACGATCTTTTGGCGACAGGTGGCACCGTCGAAGCCTGCTTGCGATTGGTCGAAAAAACCGGTGCCGAAGTCGTTGGCTGCGGTTTCTGCATTCACCTCCTTGATTTGGGTGGTGAAAATCGGTTGAAACCTGTTCCAGTATTCAGCCTCATAGAATACTAGGGGTAGGTTTCTTAGTTGTGGAGGTGGAGCGGTGAGTGAAGAACAAGAAGGATCGGCGGACGAATCAACTACCGCTCCCGTAACACCTCACAGTTTTGAAAATCCATCTTTCGGTTTTCGCCGGGCTGCGGAAAAGGTCAAAGAGTTTCCGCAAACCCCCGGCGTCTACCTCATGAAGGATATCTCGGGCGTCGTTATCTACATCGGCAAAGCCAAGAACCTCCGAAGTCGCGCGTCAAGCTACTTTCACAAAGCAGCTAGCGAAGAAATGCGCACGGCAACCTGGATTCACGAAATCGCCGATATCGATTTTCTAGAATGCGAAAGTGAAGTCGATGCTCTGCTGATGGAAAATCGGCTGATCAAGGACATCCAGCCCAAATACAACAAAGATCTCAAGGACGATAAATCGTTCCCCTATTTGATGATCACGACTCGCGAAGATTTCCCGCGAGTTGAAGTTACACGCGAGCCACGCGATCGCGGTGTAAAACTCTATGGCCCCTTTACTAGTGCGGGATCGCTGCGCGGTGCCATTCAAGTTTTGCAAAAGATCTTTCAATTTCGAACATGCACTTTGGACATTGAAGAGAACGACGAGCGTTGGAAGTGGTTTCGCCCTTGCCTCTTGGCTTCCATTAAACAATGCACGGCGCCTTGCAATTTGCGCATCTCCAAAGATGAATATCGCCAAAGCATCCAACGCTTACAGAAGTTTCTCGATGGAGGTAAGCAAGAACTGTTGCGAGACATGCAAGGTGAAATGCTCCAAGCTTCCAAAGAAATGAACTTTGAAAAGGCAGCGCGTTTGCGCGATGAAATTCGCATGCTCGAGCGACTCAATGAAAGAGGCGATATCGACGTACATGCTCAACCCGAGGTTTTCTATATCGATCCTAAGAAGGGACTTGCGGGGCTGAAGAAAGTTCTGGAAATGAAAAAGACTCCGCGTGTGATCGAAGGAGTCGATATTGCACATTTAGGTGGCACCGAAACCGTCGCCAGTCTAGTTCAGTTTATTGATGGGTTGCCCTTTAAACCCGGCTACCGTCGCTACAAAATTCGCAATGTAGATGGCATTGATGACTTTCGGAGTATTCACGAAGTCATCTCCAGACGCTTTCGTCGCCTGAGTGATCAGCAAGAGACATTCCCCGATATCCTATTGATCGACGGTGGTAAAGGTCAGCTGAATGCTGCACTGGCCGCATTCCGAGATCAACAGATCACACCACCGACCATCCTTTCTCTTGCCAAACAGGAAGAAGAAATTTATCTGCCGGGCGAATCGGAGCCAATCGTTTTGAGTCGCCATTCGTTTGCCTTGAGATTGCTGCAATACGTTCGCGACGAGGCCCATCGATTTGCCCAACATTATCATCATTTGCTCCGCCGCAAATCCTCGTTCGATGAATGAGCCCACCCCGAATTCCTACGGAACAACGAGTCCATAAAACCACCCCGAATGCGGTCGGCCAATCTTGCATTTGCCCCCTCTAAACGAGTAGAATTTAGGATAGCAATGTGGCACCGGTTCTCAGCAAGCGAGTTGCTGCGAAACTTTGTTGCAATGCCGCCACTCCTACCAACTCCCACCTAAAGACCGATTGGCTCATGATGGTCAGCTACTCACAACCGCGGGCTTGGCATGCCTTCATCGCATTGATTGGGCTACTGTGCGTCCCCGTTTCCGCACTCGTCGCGCAAGAGATGAGCCGAGAAGATTTTTTTGAAAGCCAAGTGCGTCCTCTGTTGCTCAACAAATGCGCAGAATGCCATGGTTCAGAAACTCAATGGGGTGAACTGCGAGTCGATTCACTTTCGGCTTTATTGAAAGGGGGTGAGCATGGCCCTGCCATTGTTGTGGGCCAACCTGCCAAGAGCCTCTTGATCACTGCTATTGAGCGCAGTGGCGATCTGAAGATGCCACCTGAAGATAAAACCCCATTAACGGCAACTGAAATTCAGACGCTCAAAAAATGGATTGAAGAGGGTGCATTTTGGACTGTCAACGACGCTGCTGCGTCAGCCGAGCAAGCGAAGCAACAGAAATGGAAGTCGCATTGGGCCTTCCAGCCCATTCAACACACTGCGCCTCCAAGCATAGAATCTTCGGAAGCCCTTACACCTCTTGATAACTTCATCGTCGCCAAACTAACACAACATGGCTTACGTCTAGCTCCCACTGCAGATCGGCGCACTCTCATACGACGACTCTATTTTGACTTGATCGGCATGCCACCGACACCTCAACAAGTCGCTGAGTTCGAAGCAGATTCAGATCCGAGTGCTTATAGCAAAATCGTTGATCGTTTACTTGACTCTCAGGCCTATGGAGAACATTGGAGCCGCTTGTGGTTAGATGTCGCTCGCTATTCGGACACAAAAGGATATGTCTATGGACGCGAGGAAAAGAACTTCATCCATGCTTATGTTTATCGCGACTGGGTAAGTCGAGCATTCAAAGAGGACTTACCGTATGATCGTTTTTTGCAATTGCAACTTGCAGCCGACCAACTTTTGCCCCCCAACCATCCCGACCGGGCAGCGATGGGATTTCTAACCTTGGGACGTCGCTTTTTAGGTGTATCTCACGACATCATCGATGATCGCATCGATACGGTATCGCGTGGTTTGATGGGGATTACCGCCTCATGTGCACGCTGCCATGATCACAAATATGATCCTGTACCTACTGCTGATTATTATTCGCTTTATGGCGTTTTTCTAAATTCGTCAGAGCAGGTCGAGAGAATTAACTCTTCACCAGAGTACGAAGTGGGTTTAACCAAATCTTCCGCAGCGTGGGAAGAAGAACTTGCTAAGCGTCAAAACGCTCTTTCTCAAAAACTCGCGCAGGCACGAGAAGAAGCATCGCAACGTATGCGATCGCGAATCAAAGACTATTTTGTTGCTCAAAGCGAACTCGAAAAGTATCCCCAAGAAGGCTTTGATCAAATTCTTGCCACCACTGATTTGATCCCCAATCTAGTGAGAAGACTTGAAATGCTTCTTACTTCCACACAACTCCAAAGTGATCGCCGCTTTGCAGCTTGGCATCGATTTTCGGCCATCCCCAAAAATGAATTCGCTGCTCAAGCGCAGAAAGTCACGGAAGAGTTGCAAACACTACGTGATTCGGAGCTGCATCCTAAAGTTAAAGCAATTTTTGCCACCGCCCCCTCATCGTTTCGCGAAGTGACGGAACGATATGGACAACTCTTTGCAGAGATCGAATCCGCATGGTCTGCTTCTCAAAAACAGGGGGAATCATCTTCCGATCCGATACCAACCACACTACCCAACGGAGATGACGAGGAACTACGCCAGTTTCTTTACAGTGAACATTCCCCCTGTTTCATTCCTGATGAACACATCTCAAGTACAGAAGGCTTGTTTGATTCCAACACTTGTACCGAGCTATGGCGACTGCAGGGAGAGGTCGATCGCTGGATCTTGCAAGCGGGCAACACAGTACCATTCTCGACCATATTAGTTGATCGCAAAACAGATTATCCCGCTAGAGTTTTGAAACGCGGGAATCCCGCGCAAAAAGGAGATACAGTTCGTCGACATCAATTGTCGTTGATCGATCCCAAGCAACACGAATACAGTCAAGGTAGTGGTCGTCTGGCCTTGGCTCAATCCATTACCTCTCACTCGAATCCATTAACAGCTCGTGTTTGGATTAACCGTGTTTGGAAACAACATTTCGGAACAGGTTTGGTTCGTACTCCAAGTGACTTTGGTTTGCGAGCGGAGCCACCGAGCCATCCTGAGCTGTTGGATTGGCTGGCGGAACAGTTTATGAACCATGGTTGGAGCACCAAAAAGCTTCACCGTTGGATTGTGATGTCGCGAACGTATCAACAAGCCTCATTACCAAACTTGCCAGCAGACTATTTGCACCACGCCAATCAAGTGGACCCTGACAATCGACTATTGTGGCGTTACACACCACGTCGGCTATCATTCGAAATGATGCGCGATTCATGGTTGTCTATTTCTGGCGAATTGGACCTCACGTTTGGCGGAAGAGCAGGGGAATTATTCGCTGGGCCAAACCAACCTCAACGTCGCACTCTTTACGCGTCCATTGATCGTCAGTTCGTCCCTGGCGTGTTGCGAATGTTTGACTATGCCAATCCTGATATGCACGCGCCGCAACGCTCTGAGACAACTGTTCCCCAACAAGCCTTGTTCTCTTTAAACCATCCCTTCATTGCAGCTCGAGCTCAGGCTTTGATTCGTCGCTTGAACGCATCGGAGAAAGTAGCGGATGATCCGACCGCGCGTACGCAATGGCTATTTCAAACCGTTCTCCAACGTCCCGCGACGCAAGAGGAGATCGACGCACTGTTGCAATTCGTGAATGCACCGGAGGATTCAGCGCAGGTAACATCCAATACGGCCAAAGCTTGGAACTACGGCTACGGCGAATTTGAACCAGAAGGGAATACGCAACTTAAGAGTTTTACTCCTTTACCATTTTTCGCCGTGAATTCATGGCAAGGAAGCACTAGTTTTCCGGATGCCGCGCTTGGCTGGGTTCGGCTCACAGCAGACGGGGGACATCCTGGAAATGATTTACAACATGCGGCGGTTCGACGCTGGACTTCGCCTTTCCAAGGCACGATCCATCTAAAGTCGTTGATGCAACACGAGGAAGCGGTAGGAGATGGCGTGCGTTGTACAATCCTATCGAGTCGTCACGGTTTGATCGGCAGCGAAATCGTACACAACAAGAAATGGGACCTGGAACGAGATGGTATTTCGGTTGAGCCTGGAGACACGTTAGATTTCATCACCGACATTTATCAAGTGTTGAATACGGATCAATATTTGTGGGAAATCGAGATCTCTCCAAAGAGCGATTCGGATTTCATGAAATGGAATTCGCGACAAGATTTTCATGGCCCCGCTTCATCCCGACTTAATCGCTGGGAAGAAGCCGCCCAGATTTTGCTTATTTCAAACGAATTGCTATTCGTCGAATAACGATAGGAAAAAGCTCATGAACCCCAATGCTCAACGTCCCGTCGATCGACGAAATTTTCTGCAAAGTTGCGGCCTCGGTTTGGGTGGCCTTGCGATAACCGATCTCTTGCAATCACAAACACACTCATCGAGTTTAAGGGCTGCCGACGGAGTCTTGGATGTACGCCAACCTCATTTTGCGCCTAAGGCAAAACGGGTGATCCACTTCTTTCTCAATGGTGGACCATCTCATGTTGATACCTTTGATCCCAAACCGATGTTGGCCAAGTATGCAGGAAAACCAATCCCCTCTAACCTAACGACCGAGCGCAAGACGGGCGCTGCGTTCCCTACGCCGTTTCGATTTCGCAAGTGGGGAGAAAGCGGCTTGGAAATCAGTGACATTTTCTCACGCACAGCTCAGCATGCCGACGACATCGCCGTCATTCGGTCCATGTACGCTTTGGTTCCCAATCACGAACCCTCTCTGATGCTCATGAATTGCGGTGACTCGGTGCAACCGCGTCCTAGTGTAGGCTCGTGGGTCATGTACGGCTTGGGCTCGGAGAACCATAATCTACCGGGCTTTGTCGCGATGTGTCCGGGCGGCTATCCAATTAAAGACGCCGAAAATTGGCAAGCGGGATTTTTGCCAGGCGCCTATCAAGGCACCTTCATCGATCCGCAGCATCGCGAAATCACAAAACTCATTGAGAACATTCGCAGCCCGCACGCATCGCTTACCCACCAACGACAACAATTAGATTTACTGCAAAAGCTTCATCAAGCTCGTCGTACTCCTGTGCCCGATACACGCATGGATGCACGACTCGAATCCTTCGAACTTGCCTATCGTATGCAAATGGATGCCACAGATGCGTTCGATTTAGAACAAGAACCGCAGTACATTCGCGATGCATACGGCGATCATGTCCATGGCCGCCAAACCTTAATTGCGAGACGACTGTTAGAACGCGGTGTTCGCTATGTGCAACTGTGGCACGGTGCCGGTCAACCTTGGGACAATCATGCTCAAATTGAATCCAATCACCGCAAGCTCGCAGGCGAAATCGATCAACCAATCGGTGCCTTAATGACCGACCTGAAAGCCCGTGGTATGTTCGAAGATACATTGCTGATTTGGGGTGGCGAGTTCGGCCGAACACCAACGGTCGAATTAAGCGCTGACGGTAAAGAGCAATTGGGCCGCGATCATAATCATTACGGATTCTCTGTTTGGCTTGCGGGTGGAGGTGTCCGCGGCGGCACGGCATATGGTGCCACCGACGACTTTGGTTTCAAGGCCGAAGTCAATCCAACCAGCGTCCATGATCTACATGCAACGATTCTGCATTTAATGGGAATGGATCATGAACGACTCACCTATCGCTATGCAGGTCGCGATTTCCGTTTGACCGATGTGCATGGGAAAGTTCTACACGATATTCTCGCGTAAGGACATTCTCGCGTAAGGACATTTTACCTGCGTGCATTTAAGCTTCTTAAACGTTTGCACATGATCCCTAGTGGACCGACTCAATTTCGCTCACTAGGTCTTTGAGGAACGCGGCTGCGGGTGCGCCATCCACTGCCGCATGATCGAAGGTCAAACTAAGGACCATTCGCTCGACGGCTTTCACTTGTCCATAGGCATCAAACATCGGCTCCCGTCGAATAGCCCCTAAGCCAAGAATGGCAATTTCTGGAGCATTGATGATGGGAGTAAATGCATCGATACCGAACGAACCCAAATTGGTTATCGATAGAACCCCACCGCTCATTTCTTCTCTGGTCAGCCGTCCCGATCGAGCCTTTTCAATTAAGGCCTTAGATTGACTTACGATTTCGTCCAGTGACTTTGTCGACACGTCTCGAATGACGGGAACCAAAAGTCCATCAGACGTATCGACAGCAATGCCGATGTGAAATTCGCTTGCAGGTACATCATGCAGCTCTGTGTGATCGTGGTTCCAGCGAATGGACATCGCCGGATGGCGGGCCAAGACAATGGCGACATGTTTCGCAAACAAATCTGTAAACGCAGGTACGCGTACATTCTGCATTTTCTTCTGCATTTCGCGATACGCAACGAGTTGTGAAACATCCACTTGAGTCGTAAGAGTAACCGGAATCGTTTGCTCTCGACTCATTCGCAAGCGTTCTGCAATCATTTTGCGACGAGGGGTAAATCGGTTCGCGCCATCTTTGTGCACACCTTGACTGGATACGTTAAGTGCCTTAGCCGCATTACGAACATCGGCCTCACGTATGCGACCATCGCGTCCACTACCAACCAGCTCGCTCCACACCACACCCGTTTCTTGAGCTAAACGACGAGCGCGCGGTGTGGCAATTACCCTACTTTCGCTGATACTATCCTCAGCCGGTTCTATTCCTTGTGGGCCTTGCTCGTCCGCCTTAGGCTGCACGTCGGTCAGAACCGTTGGCTGTGATGGCGAACCATCCTCAGGAACTTTTTCATTGGGTAACAACAAATAACCCAGTAGTCTGCCCACTTGCACCACTTCATCGGGTTGCGGCGCGTCCGCTGCAATCTTTAGGATGCCGTTGCCCACGGACTCAATTTCTTGAAGTGCTTTCTCCCCCTCCATTTCGAAGAGGATTTCACCTTCTCGAACTAAATCCCCATCGCTTTTGAGCCATTGAACAAAACGACCTTCTTCCATTGACCAACCAAGTCTTGGAAATCGTATTTCTTCCGCCATCTTTTATTCCTGCATTAATTGCACAACAGACTTTACGATATCCTCAACGCTGGGAACAACCACTTTTTCCAATGATGGACTGTAGGGAGTTGGACAGAATGCTCCCGTCAAGCGTTTGATCGGAGCATCCAATTCATTGAAACCGACATCCACCATGCGAGCCGCAATTTCAGCACTGAATCCACAGTGGGCAGGTGCCTCGTCGACAATCAACAATCGCCCGGTTTTGGCAAGCGACTGAAGAATCGTATCGGAATCCAACGGCGTAACCGTACGGGGATCGATCAATTCCACCGAGATCCCTTGCTGCTTAAGCGATTCCGAAGCGGCCAGTACCAAATGCACCATGCGAGCGATAGCGACGACGGTAACCGAACTACCCGCTTGAATCACGCGGGCTTTGCCAAATTCGATTTCATACTCATCTACGGGAACGGCTTCTTTGGTTTGCAATATTTCTCGATGTTCTAAGAACAATACTGGATCATGACAGCGAAGTGCATGTTTCAACAATCCCTTCGCATCCGAAGCCATCGAGGGAACAACCACTTTTAGCCCAGGAACTTGAGCCAACATACCATAGTAACTTCCAGAGTGATGCGTGGCTGCCGAATGACCAATGCCAATACATCCTCGCAGCAACACTGGCATCTTCAAACGCCCACTCGACATGTACTGCATCTTGGCAATTTGATTGATGATCTCACCCAAGCCATCGAGAACAAAATCTGCGAACATGAAATCGATGACAGGTCGTGTCCCTGTCATTGCTGCGCCGCATGCCAAGCCGACAAAGCCGCGTTCGCAAATCGGCGTGTCGCACAATCGTTCAGGACCATGAATCGCGTATAGCCCCTTGGTCGTCAAAAAGTTTCCGCCACGAATCCCAATACCTTCTCCCATCACAAAGATATTCGGATTAACGGCCATCTCTTCGGTCAATGCTTCTAAAGTTGCTTGCGAGAAAGTGATAACTTTAGATTCACGATCGGGAGAAGGCTTCTCTTTTACAACTATTTGCGGTGGAGAATAGATATGCGTCATCGCCGATTCGCTTGTCGGCTCAGGACTTGCCTCAGCTTCGGCCCGAGCTGCGCGCACTTGCTCAAGTATCTCTTGATCGATGGCATCAAATTCAGAACTATACTCCGCCGAAAACCGAGTGCGTAATCGAAGAATAGGACATCGTTGCTTCCATTGCTCTACATCATCCTTGGTACGATAAGTGAAATCACCCATCCCTTCTGCATGAGGTCGAGTGCGATACGTTTTGCATTCGATGAGCGTAGGACCTTCGCCTGCCCTCGCTCGGGATACCGCCTCTTTGGCAACTCGATAGATGCCAATCACATCGTTGCCATCGACTTCAATTCCCGGTATCCCATACGCAGCACCTCGACTGGCTACACTGGAATTCCCTGCGGCATAAGCGAAGGGGACTTCTGTAGCAAATTGATTGTTTTCGCATATAAAAAGGACTGGTAATTTCCATATACTGGCCATATTAAGTCCTTCGTGAAAGGCAGCATTGTTCGCTGCTCCGTCGCCGAAGAATGCTACGCCCACGGTTCCATTCTTCAGAATCTTGGAACTGTAACCTCCACCACATGCCTGCAGGATACATGGCCCGACAATGCCACTTGTTCCCATCATTCCGATCTCGGGAGAGAACAGGTGCATACTCCCTCCACGTCCACGAGAACATCCCGCTTCACGCCCAAACAACTCGGCGATCAGTTCTAGCGGCTTCATTCCTTTTGCCAAAGCATGGCCGTGCCCGCGATGCGTACTGAACACCGCATCGTGATCGTTCAGATTTGAACAGACGGCAGAAGCAATCGCTTCTTGCCCAACATAGGTGTGACAAGCACCATGTACTAGGCCTCGTTGATGACACCGTGCTAACTCTTCTTCGGTTTGTCGTATTAATTGCATCGTCCGATACAGTTGCAAAACAACTTTGCGATCGATGTGTGTATCCATGTTGCTCATGTTGAAATCCTAATTTTTTCCACTTTCCGCGCGAAAGGATTGTACGGGTTTAGCTTGGTGGCCAGGAGTTCCGCCAGCGTTCATCGCCATGTTCCCACCATCCATCGGTATCAACGCCCCCGTGATCCATTCGGAAGCGTCGCTGGCCAACAATAGCACGAGCCCCATGATGTCCTTAGGTTCCCCCAAGCGCCCTGCCGGAATACCGTTAAGAAACCTCTGTTTCAGTGCAGGATCTTGCGCAATTCGAGCTTCAAGGCTGGGATTGATCACTTGAGCAGGAAGCACCGCGTTAACGCGAACGCCACGACAGCTCCATTCCGTACTCAGCTCTCGCGTCATTTGAATGACGGCCCCCATCGCCATACTGTAGGCAATATGTCCGCGACCCAAGGCCGTGTTACTTGCCAGCGATCCGATATTCATGATGGAACCGCGTCCTTGCTGAAGCATCCGCTTTCCCGCTTCTTGACACATGATAAAGCGGCCGACAACCAGGTTTTGCAGGACCTTCTGCAATTCTTCGAGCGTGAGATCTTCAGGCCGAGCCAATACGCCATCGCCAGCGATGTTGCCGAGAAAATCAACTCGCCCGAAAGTCTTATCAACTTGACGGAATAGATCTCGAATCGAAGCGGGATCGGAGACATCGGTTGCACAAACTAACGTTCTTCCATTCCAAGAGTGAATTTGCGCTGCTGTCGCTTCGGCACCCGCTAGGTTCCGATCTACCAAGACAACATCGGCACCGGCTTGTGATAAGGCGAGCGCACTGGCTTGCCCCATCCCCTGGGCAGCCCCGGTCACGACGGCGACACGCCCGTTTAAGTGAAACATTTCTGGAAACGAGTTCTTCACAACGACACACTCCAACCTAATCTAAGTCACCATCGGGCAAATCGATCACCCCGTGAACATGGGCACGATCTTGAATACGAAAACTAAACCTGCCAAGCCTAAGTAAAAGCAGCCGCATAAGCTCAGCCCCATGATTTGGTACCAACGAGGACGAAGCGGCTTTGGCAGCAAGCGAAGATTGATCCATAACAATTGAAACGCTGTAACTCCTAGCGCAAGATTATTGAAGTTTGCAATAAAGTCCGTCATCAATTTCGGGGCATTGCTGAAAAAGAAAGCGCACAAGAATGACCATAAAGCATATGTCCCTAAGATCGCGTAATAAATCCATTTCACTTGATCCGATTTCATGTTCTTGCGAACTCGTCTACTAGCACTCCAAATGGCGTCAGTCCAACGACGGCTGAAATCGTCCAGAATCGACATTTGACTTGGTAACATCACCATCAAGCCAGTGAAGAGTGCTGCGATCCATAACAACTTTGCCAGCACGGGATGGAAACCATAATGCCGGATCCCATCTGCAGTAATGATTGCCTGTGCCACTTTAGATTGCTCGTCGGATATTTGTGAAAACTCAACGAATTGCAACGACAAGAGTGCTGGCAAAGCCATTCCGACAAAACAGCCTGGAGCCCAAACCAAAACCTGGTCCGTGAGAATGTACTTCCACCAACCCTTCCAACGTTTCATATTCTCTTCGTTGATCGCAAATACCTTTCCGACGTGGCTTAACGTAACATTTCTTCCACCTACGGCACTCGGAATAGCTCCAACTTGCGATCCCATTCCCCATCCCTTGTCGCGTACAAAATTGGAGTAGGTAGAGTTTGCTAATCCGCCGCCACCTGCATAGCCTGCGAAGGCACCTACTACGATAAGACTCGCACTGGACATGATAGGCCAATCGCCGTGGTTCCACCAATGCCCAAAGCCATTGACCAAATGCTCTTTGCCGTTGGCATCGGCTACGGGGACGTTACCAAACTGTGCAAAGCCACTCCAAACATTCCACCAATTTTCAAAACTGACACATGTAATCCCTAAACCAAAACAGAATCCCAGCACGATCACAATTTTCGCCGTCATTACCCATTGCAAAATGTTATAGACCTTTCCGCCGATGATGACGGGCAAAGCCACTCCAAACAAACATGCATAGGCCAAAGGTACAACGAGCCATAAGTCGTTTTTGTCGGGTGGTCGATCGAGGATGAGTGAGGCAATCATAGCGGCACCATGCGTGGACAAGCCTGGTACCAAGGCTGATATGTTGAGCGTGACCATTACGCCAACCCAAAACATTGGGCTCGGCCAGCACCGCATAAAGCCAGTGAAAACAGGCTCGCCACAGTAGAGCGCATAGCGACCACACTCCATGTTGTAGAAAACTTGGAGAATGATGGCGACCGTTGCGATCCACATTAAACCGCCACCGTACTTGGCGGTCACAGCAGGCCCCAAGAGCCATTCGCCACCACCGATTTGAATCCCCATCATGACAATACCTGGGCCTATAAAACTCGCCCAGTTGCGCCATTGCAGCGGCTTAGGTTCAGGCAACTCCGCTGTGCCCCAGGCAGGTATCCCGTTTTGCGACGATGAGTCAGCAGAAATCGCCGCAGGAGGACTTTCGATCTCTTTTTCTGATTCCGTTGTCATGGTTTGGTACTCGTTTGCGTTCGTGCCCGTAACATCACTTGCTCCAACATCCACTAGCGATAGGGATGCAGGAAACTGATTAATACAAGACGATGGCGCGTCCAGGTCCGCCATGACAATTTTGGATTTTCAACGCAGCAAACAAGAAATAGGCTCCATTGGGAACCTTGTCGAGTTGACACAGAAACTCAACTCCGACCATTTCTTTAGACCCAAGAGCCCAATAGGTCATCAAGGCATCTTTTGGATGAACACCTCCCAAGTCAGGTGCATCCGTTCCTACGCAACGTATACCTTTTGAATGGAGATAAAAAATGGCTTCGGGCGAAAGAGCTGGCCAGCCCTCCACTTTGCGGCTCAAAGCGTCACTCCATAACCCAACTCCCAAGTCCCCATTCTTATCTGCAGGAAGAGCAAGATAGCGATCGACAACCCCAGTCTGGAACAGTACGACATCGTTGGGCTTTAGCTCACCATTTTGGCTTTCGTAGTCTTTGATCCATTGCGAAGTGATTTGTGGAGAAAGTGGCCAAGCACCACGATCCGTTGTACCACTCAACCTGCGGACATCGATAACGCGAACATTGCCACATGTCCAATCGATCGGCACTTTCTCGGTGGTTAAGTCACTTTCACCGCGTGGTCCAAACTTCTTTTCATACTCACTTAACCAGCCGCGAACCTCGGGAGAGTATTGCGGTCGCTTACCCGGTGCAGGGAGCGCGAACGAAGGTGGTACTAAATGTGTTCCCGCCATTGAGTCCATGGAATGACCATGATGCCACATGTCGAGATAATCGCTGTAGAGAAAATCAATCTTCAAGTAGACTTGTCGATGTTCGCCAGTGCGATGGCCAGGATGGGTCAGGGGGAACTTAGGTGTCAACGTGGGCGATAAGTCGATCGCGCGCTTATTGCGACAGGCATCGATGAGTTTTGCAGGCAGGTCTCCCCCTACAATTGAAAACGCTCGCCCATTGCTGTATGGCCCACCTTCATGTTTAGGACCGAGGAAGCAATAGAAGGCGTCTGTTGCAGGAAGTGCGTTTAAGCCAGTGGCTCCTTCTGTCCAAATCATTCCATACTTCAGACCAGCATAGTGGGTAGGTTCAGCTAAATCAGGCATAGGCCCCATGCTCGCACTATCGGTCCCCAGAGCCAAAACACCTTTTTTTCCTAACCATTCCATCGTCTCAGGATTCGGGTCTGGGTAGCCAGGCGCTTTTCGATCAACGACATCATTGATGTAGCGATTTCCTTCGGGAAAGGCTTTGTAATACTTGTCGGAGTAATCACTCCGAAACAAGACAACATCACCGAAACGAAAGGGGCGATACTCTTTCTCGAACTTTTCCAAATAGTCGGGAGTCACTAGTGGGCTAACTCCGAATGGGGCTTTATCCAATAAATCACGGGTATCAACCACACACGCTTCGCCACCAAATTGCCATGGCTCAATCTTGTCGCTGTAAGCCAAACCAAAAGGTCCTGATTTCTCACGTTTCAGTTCAGGCCTTGCAACAGAATGTGGCGGCGTATCCAACTGCGTTCCCGTGTTTCCATCCAAGTACAAAGTGTCGATGTTGTACGGTCCATTGGGACCAATCGAATTCTGTGGAACGATTTGAAATTTTGGAAAAGGATGTGTGGGCCATGTGCAAGGATAATCGCTCGAAATCAACAACGAGTGATCATAAAATCTAGTTGGCTGATTCGATATCGGGTCGGTGCCCAATGCCGCTTCAAACAATACAAGATTGAAAATTGAAATCCACAACACCGCAACCAGCCGAAATGATCGGCTCACTGCGTTAGGAGAGAGGATGAACTTCTGCATAGACAAGTTCCTTTTACGAACATGTAGAGGAGGGAGCAGAAAAGTGATGAGCTAGTTTCAAAAGTCCGAGTAACGTATCTTCGCCGTTCACTTCGCGCAACGGCATCGCAAAACGGTCGCGAATAAAGTCGGCAAGACGTGGGAGCGATTGTGCCAAACCTCCCGAAAGAACGATCGAGCGAAATGACTCTTTGCGGGCTAAGCGATTGGCGACGACTCGATAATTTTCAGCCATCGCGACACAAGCCGCCAGGAATAAATGTCCCACCGTTAGGTTTTCAAGGGTCAAGTTGGAAAAACTCCCGCTGGTTCCCAAGGGGCTCGCATAAAAGTTAATGTCGGCAATCACATCTGTTGCGGGTATTGCAGCCATCTTTTCGGCGATGCTTTTCCAAGCCTCGCTCAAGTCGGCTCCGTCAGCAGAATTCAATTCTGTACAGAGATGAAGCAGGGCGTTTAAGGCACGACCTGCCGGAAGATGTGTTACTGTATTTAGCCAATCGCCTCCAAAGAACAAACGCGATTGGTAAGGACCGGGCTCAAACGACGATGTGCGCTGCGAAACCTGTGAGCCGGTCGACACATTGATCGAAAGTTCGTCGCGTTCTAAGCCCGCTCCCCACAACGCGGTCTGATGATCTCCAAAACAACCGTGAAACTCATAGTTCGTTTCGTTGATCTGCGTTTGAGCAATCGGTTCGAGACCACGTACGAGTTTTCCCCAAGCAACATCGCCTAACCCAATGCACTGTAGCGCGTCATGATAAATTTCTACCTGATGCAAATCCAACAAACCAATCGCATACGTCACATGCATCGCTGGGGCCTGATGTGCTAACCGCGCGACGACAAAATCTGCAATAGAACAAGGAATTGCTTTTGAAGGGAGCATTTCATGTTGCTTGAGCCAATACAGCAAAGTTGAAGTTGAACCCGGCTGTAATTCTCGCCCCAAACGGGACCACACATTCTCGGGCCAAGCTTCGCGCAACATTTGCATCCAGGTTAGCCCTGTGGGACCAACTTCAACAGTCCGCTGATCGCGCCAGGAATAATAGGGACTTAGGGCGTTGCCGTGTGAATCCGCCAGAACGACGCCACCCATTTGCCCACAAATCCAAACATGCCCATCACCGACACACCCTCCGCTCAGCTGCCGGATCAAATCAGAAACAGCCACTACAACATCTTCCGGTTCGATCTCAACTCTTGTCGACGGCAGCCGATTGCGCGGAGTGGGGAAGGGGACTGAGCGTACCGTGGTAAAACTTCTCGTTTCCAAATCGAGCAGAGCACCTTTGATCGAAGTGCTGCCAACGTCAATGGCGATATGAAACGAGTTGTTTTTTGCCACGGCTTTGCCCACTATTCAATTTGCTCAGATCGTTTCATCCAAGACAGGATTGGTAAGCGCTCCGATCCGATCAATTTCGATCGTTACCGAATCACCATGTTTCAAAAACACTGGTGGCTTTCGAGCTCCACCGACACCGTGTGGTGTACCAGTGAGGATAACAGTACCGGGAGAGAGAACTGTGCTGCCGCTCAAGAATTCGATCAGCGTTGGGACATCAAAGATCATGTCATTGGTGTTCCAATCTTGCATCGTTTGACCGTTGAGGATGGTGCGGATACCGAGTTCGTTCGGATTGGTGATCTCATCGGCGGTGACCAAACAAGGACCAAGCGGGCAGAAGGTGGCGAACGTTTTGCCACGGCACCATTGACTTCCACCAAACTTCATTTGCCAATCGCGTGCGCTCACGTCGTTCGCACAGGTGTAACCAAGAACATAGTCCAGTGCATCCCCCTTTGACACATTGTGACAACGCTTGCCAATCACAATCGCCAACTCGCATTCGTAGTCAACGGCTGTGCTCAAAAGCTTCTTGGGGATAACAATCGGGTCACCTGGGTTCTGAGCTGCACCGCTGTTTTTCATGAACAGCACCGGAAACTCGGGAATGGCCTGTCCACCTTCAGCGGCATGTTTTCTGTAATTCAAACCGATGCACATGATGTCACGTGGCTCGACCGGGGCCAACAACTTCTTGACGTCAGCAGCATCTTGGGTGATTTCCCATTTACAAAAAGGGCTCCCTTCAATGCGCAACGCACTTCCGTCTTGTTGCAGCGAACCATAATGGATCTTTCCAGCACTATCTTGGTAACGTATTAACTTCATGGTCGTTTCAATACCTTCCGCATAAACAGATAACTATTTTCGATCACTGAAACTTAACTGTGTCAGCGATTGTCTTGTTTTACCAAACCTTACAAAAGCCAATGGGGTTGGCGTTGGCAAATTTCTGCCGCTTGCCTGAGTTTTTCAATCACGTCCATTGGCAAACTAACTCCATCTTTCCTGGCACGATGGTACTCTTTCCATTCCCGCTCTCCCGGGATTAGAACCTGCGATACATCCTCGGAGGTTGGGGCTGCGTGAATCTCGTTGATCAAATGCTTGACTCGCCTATCAAATGCTTCTCGCCCCGCAATCGCCTCTACATCCAAAACCATGATAGAAGCGTTATGGTGACTGGGAAGTTTGGGATCGTCGAACATCCAACTCCCCACTTGCCAAGTCATATGGCCACCCGGCAAAACACCGGAGAGTATTTCGCACCACAAACTGATACCATAACCTTTATGACCACCCATCGGCGCCAAACAGGCATGAGCAGGATAAAGTGATCCATCGGTCGTCGGTTTCCCATCTGGTCCGATCAGCCAGTGAGGTGGAATCGGCTCGCCTCTTTGATGGGCGGCATAAACTTTTCCTCCCGCAACCGCTGCCGTTGCCATATCCAGAAAAACCGGATCACCATCAACGACTGGAATCGCATAAGCGATGGGGTTGCTTCCCAAAACCGCCTTGGTTGAACCCGGTACCGCAACTGAAGGAATATCGTTGCCTGTGATCGATACGATAAAGCCTTGACGAGCAGCTTGAGCCGCGTAATAGCCGATGGCTCCGACATGCCCGGTACTTCGTAAGCCGCAATACGCGACCCCGCATTGACGGGCCTTTTTCATTGCCACCTCTAAAGCGAACATACATCCCACCATCCCGAGCGCGTTTTTACCATCGATTGTGGCCCAGGCAGGTCCCTCCCGTTCAATCACGGGCTGTGCATTGGCAACATAACCTCCCGCTTTCAGTTTCTTGAGATAGCCGGCTAAGAGTTTCGTCCCATGCGTATGAACTCCCATCGCATCTGTACATACCAAAACATCCGCCGTCAATGAGGCGTCTGTGTGTGACATATCCAACGACACGAGAGCTTCGATCACAAATCTCTTGAGGTCATCGTAGGTGACTTGAATGGGGGCTGACATCTCATTGACTCCTTATGCTTCTTTCACTTGATAACCCAAGTCCTTAAGAAGCCGAATCAAAGTAGGACGTATGGAATCGGGTAACGGCAAGATGGGAGGCGCAGGATCACCTACTGGAGGACCAATCATGTTGAGCGCTGCTTTCATGGTACTAAACCAATGCGCTCCTTCGCCGCGACTGTGGTAAGCCTGAAACTGCAATCGCATGAGCGGTGCTAACTTCTTCCACAACGCACGAGCTTTAACCAAGTCGCCCTCGACGGCAATCGCGTTGTATAGATCTTTTGCGGCACTTGGAACCGTGCTGGGAATTCCAGAGATCCAGCCCGCTGCGCCGTGACATAAGCCTTCGAATGCAACGGTATCAATTCCGGCATAAACAAAGAATTGACCATTGGTGGCCTGCAATAATTCGCAGATCCGATCTGGTTCTGGGTTCGACATCTTCACGCCGCCGATGGCACCTTCCTCATACAGTTTCAATAAGTGCTCCGTCTTCAAATCGACCGACGTCAGCGGAATGTTGTGATAAACGAGAATCGGAATCGATACCTTCTCCGCGATCCTGCGATAGTGATCCATCACTTGATGCGGTGTGGGAGCCATGTAATAGGGGGGAACGATCAGCAACGAGTCCGCACCTTCCGCCTCCGCAAATTGAGACAATTCTTGTGTGCGTCGAGTGGAATAGTCATGAGTGCCTGCCACTACATGCACGCGTCCTGCAATCTTCGAGATAGCCGCCGCCAAGACCCGCTTACGGTCATCGCATTCCATGGCGACAAATTCACCCGAACTACCCAACGGTGAAATAGCATCCACTCTCTCTTGAATCAACCATTCGAGATGCGGTCCCAATCGATCTAAATCGAGCGAGTCATCTGGGCGAAAGGGAGTGACAGACGAGGCACACACGCCACGAAATAAAGGCTTAGGCATAAAACTTGAAGTTGGCTAAAGAATGAGAAGAACTACAGGCCACAACAGCTCGACTTAACCGACACCGTTGACCACGCTGCTAAGTGGACGCCCTTGAAGTGCATTGGCTGCGTGTTTGGCTGCGGATTCCCGGAGCTTTGCCACAGCCTTAACACTCGCTGACGCTATGTGCGATGCGGTGATTACATTGGGAAGAGATCGAAGCGGACTTTCCAAAGGAATTGGCTCTGGGTCACACACATCCAAAGCAGCCGCCGATAACTTGCCGCTCTGAAGGGCTGCGACAAGCGCTCCCGTTTCGATCAAATCGCCTCGTGCCAAATTGATCACGACGGCACCATCTTTCATTTGGGCGATCGTATCCTGGCGCAGTAACTTCTTGGTTGCGGGAGTGCTCGGGCAATGCAATGAAACAATGTCGCTAGCTTTCAATAACTCATCCAGGGCAACCGCTTTGGCTCCGCTGGATTCAATATCGGCATCCGATACAACAGGATCATGAACTAGAACCGTAGCTTTGAAGGCTCGTAATCGATCAACAACTTCTCGTCCTATGCGCCCAAATCCAACGACGCCGATCGTAAGATCTTTCATCGTCTTCATTTCGTGCAGCGGAGTAGCTAGTCCCCACTTCCCATTGCGATTATGCAGCGAGTTGGGAACCACTTGGCGAGTCGTTGCCAAGATAAATGCCAACGTGTGATCGGCAACTTCATCAATGCAATAATCGGGGACGTTACAAACGGGAATCTTACGCTCACGAGCCGCTTGCAAGTCTACGTTATCGACACCGATTCCATACCGTACGATGACTCGAGCCTTGGACATCGCTCGAATCACTTCAGCATTCACCGCTGCAAATTGGGTGATAACGGCATCAGCATCCGCAACCACAGGTATCAGCAATTCAGGAGTTTTCGCTTGTGCTCCAATGACCTCAAAACCAAGCGGTTCGAGTATTGCGCGTTCGACAACTAGATCAGGAAAAGTGTAATCAGTCACAACGACTTTGGTCATGATTCAACCCTGGAGAGGAAGGGAAGAGATTAGACAAATGGAATTGAGAGGAAAATGGGCTGGCGTGAGGAAAAGAATTGACGAGTAAATCAGATTGTCTGATAATCTAACGAACTGAACGAAGGGATCGCAAGTGACAACAACCAAAAAGTCAAAATCAACTTCCCGTTCGCCCCAACCTCGGCAAAAATCGAGTTTAGCGGCTGAACGCCCTCTGAAGCGAACTACGCTCGTAAAGAAGGCGAACGATGCGGTTGCTTTGGAAGTGGAAGCGAGTGGCCGTCGAGTCTTGGAAAAAAGCGACACGGAGAAACGGTTCGCGGTCATTACCAAACCGCGAATGCGAGACCAAATTGCCGAACAGATTCGCGGCTTGATTATCGCAGAACGCTTGCAACCCGGCGATCGCTTGCCAACAGAAACTGAGATGGCTGAACGCTTTGGAGTTAGTCGCTTGACCGTCCGGGAAGCCACCAAAGCTCTCGAATTCCTGGGTATCTTGCGATCCAAAACAGGAGTGGGCCTCACGGTCGGTGAACTCGATTGGCAGAAGATGACACACCATCTCGGCTTCCACGCTTCGCTCCATCAAGTGGATGCCGATGAGCTCATCGATTCGAGAGTCATTGTGGAAACAGGAATCATTCCTTATGTGATGCGGCGTATTGAGCAGGAACCTCAAATCCTGGTTCGCTTACAAGATCTGGTGGCTCAACTCCGCGATGCAACAGATTTGCAAACGCGCGTGGAAGTCGATCTGCAATTCCATCGCACGCTCCTGGAAGCGAGCGGCTTGGCACCGATGATTGCGTTCGGGGAGATGCTGCAAGTCTTCTTTCAAAAGTTTCGAGACAGCGTTAAGAAGGCGGGGTGGGAGGAAGCGGTCGCCAGCCATCAGCGTATCGTCGATTCACTGAAATCTCAAAAGCCTGCCAAGGCGATCGCCGAGCTCAAGCAGCACATCGAAAACCATCGCCGCAGATCGAAAGCCTAGAGAGTCTTCATTTTTTGCACAGAAACGGCGCCGGCACTTCCTCGCCGACGCTTTGCCATGGTTATGGTCGAATAGTGGCTCTTTCTTTTTCGTGGCCTTCGTGTTTTTCGTGGTCCTCTTTCCTTATGTTGATCGATGCACAAAATCAGTTGGGTCGTTTAGCCCGTGTGCCGAAGGCTAGTTGGACAGCGCCAACTCTCGTACCTTGATTTGTCGTAACTCATTTGGCATCAGGTGTTTATTGCCCTTGACGCAGGATACGAAAAAAGGCGACCCTCCGTGTTCAACAATTGTTTCAATAAGA
>JAFLCP010000097.1 GCA_017303505.1 Planctomycetota bacterium
GCACAGCTAAAGGCCGGAATTCATCACGAACTCCCCAGAGCCTTTCAGGGTGTTCGCATTCGTGTTCATCTAGCCAAACAAAACCACGCGCATTCACCATTTCGGTGGCTTGCAATCCGACTCCACCGTATTCGCGAACGATCTGGCGAAAAGCGAAATTGGTATAGCCGGCCATCGGGGCTTGGAAGATCGGTGGATCGATCTTGATGTTACCAATCCAAATCGGTTGGGGGACTCGCAGTAGCTTTTCCCCGGACGCTCCGGAGGATGCATTGGTATCAGCCGCTAATGACATGTTTCTTTTCTTGTTGTAGGACGGCAGTCCCTGCCGTTGTGCGTTTCGGTGACGACAGAGGACTGTCGTGCTACGTTTGGCGACGACAGAGGACTGTCGTCCTACGATTGGTGACGACAGGGGACTGTCGTGCTACAACATCGTTCCCAAAATGGGGCAGTTTTTCAAGCCGAACTCTCCTCATTTTGGCTCTTTTGACGTTGTCATTGCCTCTCCCCTTTGATATTCCCCCTTACTGGAGCTCTGTCTCCGATAGTTGACCAGCAATTGATTTGATTTGAGAGATGGCCGTCATGATTTTTCGTTCCCCCAAAACTTGGATGCTCAGCCTGGCACTATTGCTGCTGCCAATCAGTCATTCGCATGCGGAAACGGAATCTAGCGTCCTCCCTCCATGGCTCCGTTTGTGGCCCAGATATCAGCCCGAGGTCAAGCCGCCTGAGCCGAAAGACCAGTCTCCACCTTTGAAATTGCCTCCCCCTCCTCTTTCTTCCAGTTTGCCGCCATGGCTAACTCCAACACCTACAGGTGCTACGGGGACATCGATTCCAAACGGAGGAACCACTGCCATAAGCGATTTGCCGATCCAGACAACATCCGCGAATCCCGTAGTCCCTGCGACTGCCCTGCAATCCGATCCTGTGATTCTCGATGCGCCATTGCAACTTGTCCCACAACCACCTGTCGTTACTGAAACCGAACTCACAACGGGAAATCAACTTCCTGAGATCGAACAAGAGCCGCTTGTCCGACGGTCGTATTGGTATTACCCCAGCGATTTTTTCACGACGGGAGATTGGAGCAAAAGCGCTGAAGTTGGAATCAACGGTACCGATGGCAATAGCCAAACCATGAGCATGGTCGCCGGCCTAAAGCTCAAAAGAAAGACCGATCGAGATATCAATGACTTGCGTCTAACATCGCAAAAGACGAATACCAACGGAACGGAAACCCAAAACAACACACTGCTGTACTACGACTATGAATTGTTCTTGGGAGATAGTCCCTGGTCCTTGTTCGTGAAGAGCGGTATGGAATATGACGAATTCAAAGCGTTCGATTTAAGACTCTTCGTCAACACCGGTTTGGCGTACAAATTTATCCGCACCAAAGCTCTGACCACTGGGGTTCGATTCGGGGTTGGTACTAGTCGTGAATTCGGTGGCCCCGATGACCGTTGGATCCCTGAATTGCTATTTGGTTTTGATCATGAGCATCAAGTTAATAAACGCAATAAGGTAAGCTTCAAGGCGGATTACTATCCTGAGTGGAGTGACTTCGAGAACTACCGTATCGTCTTGGATGCTTCGTGGGAGTATCTCTTTGACGAAGCTGGTAATCTCAGCATCAAACTTTCTGCCATTGATCGTTACGACAGTACCCCCAATGGTGCCAAGCCGAATGACGTCAACTACGCACTTCTGTTGATGTACAAATTCTAATTCCCAAAAAACGCTATCTGATGCCAATTTTGTGCGACTAACTGCGAATGGGATATTGCCATAGACTTTTGGCAGCACACTCTTTGTTTGGCATTAGGCTTGTAGACCTTTTTTGGGGAGAAGAAGCATGGATCAGAACACACGAACTTGGGCGATGGTGCTTCACTTTTCAGTTTTCTTGGGATACCTCATCCCATTTGCGGGACTCATTGCTCCAGTCTTGATTTGGCAGCTCAAAAAAGGGGAAATGCCTGAGCTTGATGCCCATGGAAAAATGGTCGTCAACTTTATCATTTCGTTGATCATTTACACGCTCGTATCGTTTTTGCTAACGGCCGTCTTGATTGGGATCGTGGGGTATGTCGCGGTGTTCTTCATGGGTATTGTGTTCCCAATCATCGGTGGCATTAAGGCGCATAGCGGTGAACTCTGGAAGTACCCGCTCGTAATTTCCATCATCAAGTAATCCTGTTGAAGTGAGGCTTCCTCGAAGCAATGCCAGTGGAGCCTAACATTTCGCAAAAATCGCAGTCGCTGCAGCGCCGGATCGGTTTAGCTGGAGCGACTGCTTTCGGTTTAGGCGCCATTCTCGGGACAGGCGTTTTTGTTACGGTCGTAACTGCGACACAGCAACATGGGGCCACTGTTCTGATTGGGATTGCGCTGGCGGCTCTTGCGGCTGTATGCAACGGTCTAAGTTCTGCTCAACTGGCAGCCGCTTTTCCCGTTAGTGGCGGAACGTACGAATATGCCTATCGAGTTCTTAATCCGTGGCTGGGATTTACAGCCGGTTGGCTATTCCTGTGTGCCAAGTGCGCATCGGCAGCCGCAGCCACGTTAGGTGCCGCCAGCTATGTGCAACTCTGGCTCCCGCATACGGCCCAGATTCCTGCCGTATTGATCGCAGTGATGATTCTATTTTGTGTTGGCCTCATCACGTTGTCTGGAATACGTTGGGCCAACGGGTTCAATCTCGTCTTGGTCGTCGTCTCGCTTTCGTCCCTCGCCTTTTTTGTTGGCGAGGTTGCATTGTCTCAGGAACGCCATGAGGTTCAAGTTGTTCCGTCGAGTTCTCTGTCAGTGTGGGGAACTCTTCAAGCGGCTGCCATCATGTTTGTCGCTTTTACCGGTTACGGTCGCATAGCGACGTTGGGTGAAGAAGTTCAGGCTCCACGTCGAACCATTCCTCGCGCGGTTATCGTGACGTTGATACTTACAGCAGGAGTTTATCTCTGCGTTGCCCTGGCGACGTTGCGCTTGTTGAGCATATCGGATAGTGCAGAGCCACCCCAGAATTTGCTGGAGCTGGCTTCTCCACATGTTTCCCATTTGGCGATTGTATGGCTAACTGTTGGCGCATTAGCGGCGATGTTGGCTGTCGAGAACAATCTCATATTGGGTCTGTCTCGAGTGGTTCTCGCTATGGGACGTCGCGGTGATTTACCAGCGAGATTGGCACAACTGAATCAACAAAACACATCGCCTACTGCTGCCTTGATTTTGGTCGTCATGTCGATTGGATTGGTGATCCTGATAAGCGATTTCAAAATCGCTTGGGAGTTCAGCGCGTTGACCGTCTTGGTTTACTATGGGATCACCAACGTCTGTGCTTTGCGGCTCGATAAATCGCAGCGCCTGTTCCCTCCCTGGGTATCGATTTTGGGGGTGATGTTAACTTTTGGGCTGGCCGTTTTTATCCAACCCAAGGTTTGGGGAGTCGCTGCAGTTCTACTTCTTTTGGGGTGGTGTGTCCGGGTGCTCTTTCAAAATACTCGCTTTCCCGGAAATTCCGTTTGAACCGTTACAGAAGATCGCTACTCATTTCCAATCCAAGGGTTGAGTGGAGTAGAACAGGGGCGCCGGGGGCAATTCTGGACAATTGCGAAATCGGCTTCTTGCTTTCTTAATCTCTCCTTAAGTGAAGCCAAGTAAAATAGATTTAGACCAACCGAAACTGCTGTCAGGGTAACCAGCCTAGTTGGATTTTGTTCCATGGAATTTCGGCGGAGCCGGGGTTCTGCTCGCATCAGTTTCCATGATTTCAAACTTGAGTGATATATGCGTCGATGCCGGATCGGAATTATTGGGGGCGGGCCAGGAGGATTGATGGCAGCCTATTTTCTGCAGAAGTATGCGGATAGCCCTCTCACCATCACTCTATTTGAAGCTGATTCGCGGATAGGTGGTAAGGTTCATACGCAGAAGTTTTCCTCCACCGATATCACCTACGAGGTCGGCGCTGCAGAGCTTTATGACTACTCGCGAAATGGTTGCGACTCGCTCCGCGAATTGGTCGCCGAATTAGGCCTCCCCACACAGCCTATGGAAGGCTGGGGTGTCGTCATTGATGGGAAGTGGATTGGCAATCTTACCGATTTTCGATCAGCCTTTGGCGACCGAGAACTACAGAACTTCATTGAGTTTCATCGTCGGGCTCAGGATCAGATCAGCCCTCACGAATTTTATGCGGCAGATCATCCAGAGGGTTTACCTGCCCACTTTGCGAACAGTCCTTTTGTCCCATTTTTAGATCGGTTCGCCTCGCCCGTCGTTCGACGATACATTCAAACTTTGATCCATAGTGACTTGGCAACCGAACCTCGCCTGACAAGTACGACCTATGGATTGCAGAACTATTTGATGAACGACTCGAAGTACATGCAGTTGTACTGTATCGAAGGGGGAAACGAACGGTTGGTACGTGAACTTGCGAGCCGCATCGACGTCGAGACCCGCTTGAACTGCAAAGTAGAAACGGTCTTCAAGACTGAGTCAGGGGCGATTGCAGTCGAATCGATCAGCAGCGATCAACGCGACCTAGATGAGTTTGATTATGTCATTGTTGCCTTGCCCCACAATCATTTGAACTCAGTCGTTTACTCCAACGATCGCTTAGCCAACGCTGTCCGAAAACACTTTGAGTATTACAACCATCCAGCTCATTATTTGCGGATGACGCTGTTGTTTGAAAAGCCATTCTGGCGACATTGGATGAAAGAGTCGTATTGCATGCTCGATCATTTCGATGGATGTTGTCTTTACGATGAAAGCCTTCGCCAACCAGGAATCACGCAAGGTATTCTGGGGTGGCTCGTAGGTGGTGATGCGGCTGAACGGATGAGTCACTGGTCCGACGAAGAGTTGCTCGAAGCGGCGTTGGATTCGCTGCCAAAAGAATTGGCCCACGGTAAAGAGCTTTTGAAAGAGGGTGTGATCAAACGTTGGATCAAGGCGGTGAGCGCATTGCCCGGCGGCAACAATCCTCCACCCCTGCATGTTCGGCATTGCCCAGAGCCCGTTGAACATTCGCACTTGTTCTTTATTGGCGACTATCTATTCGATTCAACCCTCAACGGAGTGCTCGATTCAGCGGAATATGTTGCAGGCTGGATTGCCGCCAACTTGATGCTTCCAACGGTTACTCCACCGAATAATTCAACGATTCCATTTTCCAACGTTCACAACTCGCTACATAAAACCACAAAGGAAGTTTTGCATGTCAACCAGTGATCTGACGACGGACAGCCGCTCGAACGCTGGTACAGTCGAACTGATTCAGTTTCTGCAGGGGAATGTCAAAGATCGCAAGGTACTTCACCGCATTTTGGGAAGCGACACTTGGTATGCATGTGTTGTCGAATCGAGAACGGCGGATGCAAACGCGATCGATCTGGAATTGATGATCACCGAGCCTAATGTCAAGCTGGATGATGATCCCTGGTTCGACTTTGCAAAGACATGGTGCGAATCGGGCATTGTAGCACCGACGTCCAAGGCCACTCTCATCTCTTTGCATGGAGTTGATGTCTATTGGTGCACCGGACGAGCCATCGTTCGCGCACCTAAGGATCGTGTAGATGCAGTACGACGTGCCATTCTCGAATTTGCCGTGGCTGAACGCGAATTGGTGGCCATTGAAAAAAGTGTGAATTCAAGTTGGGATACGCTCGAGGGAGATGTTCCAACCGCGTTTTCCTATGGCGAGGGCAACGTAAGGGATCGAGCCGAATTGGGAAAGCGATTTCAGAAAGCCATTTCATTGCAAGCGCGTATGTCGCGTATTGTTCCCCTTATTGTCCAACCTGCGCAGTATCCGCCGACGCTAGAGAGTCAACTTCATGAACGGATGCGAGAGCGACTGAGACAAGAAGATCGATTAGAAGTCTTAGAAGGACAGCTCGATATCTTCCAGCGTGTGTACGAAATGTGCGGTCAACGCTCCGCCGACTTTATGGTGGCGCGGACGGGACATATTCTGGAATGGATCATCATTCTCCTGCTTGCATTTCAAACGATAATGGCAATCATCGACTACATCCCCAGCTCTACCACGGGAACCTGAGTTGATGCGATATTCGTCAATCGATATCTTGCGAACCATCGGCATCATCTTGATGGTAATGGTCCACTTTATGGAGAACTTGTCTGGGGCAACTGCGTTGTCGCCAGTCGGTTTTGGCGCGCCATTCTTTGCTTTTCTTGCCGGGGTCAGTTATTCACTGTGGCTCAAAGGTAAAGAGAATCGAAAGCGGACCGACGAAGAAATCTCGAAGATAACCATTCGTCGAGGTTTGTTTTTGATTGGTACGGGTTTCATCTTCAACATTGTGGTGTGGATGCCAGAGGATGCCTTCAATTTTGACGTGCTAACGTATATTGGTAGTGCGATCCTCGTGCTGAATTGGGTGAGGCGAGGTCCTCCTGCAGTGGCATTAATTCTCGCTGCCTTTTTGTGCCTTTTTAGTCCGATTCTGCAACATAAGGCGGAATGGGACAGCTATTGGACAGACGGCTATTTTCAATTGGACTGGACGTTGTCGGATGTGTTGATCGGTTATTTGATCACCGGCTATTTCCCGTTGATCCCCTGGTTAGCCTTGCCGCTGATTGGTTTTACCGTTGGCAATTATATGCTTGATGGAAAAGAACTTCGCGGACGAGAAGTCTCGGTCGTGACATTGGTTGGCATGGGCTTCCTCGGACTTAGCATCCTGCTGCAACTGGTTCATGCGTGGATGCCTAGCCAATTTGTGCTGCGTCCTGACGATGCGTGGACCATGTTTCCGCCATCCCTGGCCTATTTGGCGGGAACCATTGGGATGACATTGTTTTGGTTGGCCGTTTTGCATCGTTGGCTTGATCATAACGCCAGTATCAAGAAGGACAACGCGTGGCTAACCTTCACGGAAACGATGAGCCGGCACTCGCTTACGATCTATGTGCTTCATCATCTCATCCACATCTGGCCCCTTTGGCTGTATGGGGTCTGGATGGGACAAGAGACCACGTTCTATTGGCGGCAAGCCATGACGCTCTATTACTCTATTCCTTTGGTATTTCTCTTTGTGGTGGTATGTTATTTCTTTTTGCGGTGGATGGATCGTACTGGCCGCCATGGGCTTGAATATTGGATGCGTTGGCTTTGTGATTAAGCTGGTGTCGCTTCGTCAGTTACTTCACCCGCCGTCACAATCTCTGGTACGCGTGTTTTTCTTTTGCCCAGGTGCCAGCGTCCCCCATGACTGAAAGCTTGCCAGCCACGAACGAGCCAACGCAAGACGGCGGACGCGAGCCACAACGCCCACAGCAGCATAAATAGTCGATAGTACCAAAGCGAAACCGTGATGACATATGGCTGCGATAAATCTGGTGATGACTGTGGTTCAAACCAATAAAGCTCATTCGAGTACGAACCATTACCGGTAATGAACATCTCTGGTTGTCCCAAGAGTCCCTTTCCGACAACGCCCACAAAAATCATCAAGACCGCCAGGGTTAGGCCCACAATAAAGAGCTGTAGAAAGTTAAAACTCCACGCATTCATGCTGGTTGGTGTGCGTGTATTGCGCCACGCGAGCAAATAGAGCCAACCGACAACCACCAGTCCATACACCGCGTGTAATTGTGTGAGGCCAATCGCTAAGAGCAACCATTCGTAGGAATTGAGGGGTGAATTTCCTCGCAATGTGAGGCAAATTGCAAATACGATGGCTGATGCCAGGAAAATCCAGAGACGAACAGCTGGCCCGCGCAGTGGACCATCTGCCCATAATATCCAGCGATTGTATGGGATCTGTATCGAGGTTCGAATATTCGCGGACTTTACCGGTAAGCTGACAGGGTGAGCAGCTGCTGAGATACCAAGCGGTTCCGCAGCTTCCAAAGTCAACTTGATTTTTTGAACCCCCGGTTCGAGTGCAATGATCAAATCGTCGCCTACGCGCCGCGCGGGTTGAGGGCGATTGTTGACTTGCAGTTCATTGACTTCGTCCGTGGGTGAAAGCGTAATTTTGAAATCGCCACCAAGGCTCGATTCGACATCCAGGAGCAACGTTGTTTTGCGCTGTCGAACGCCGAGATCGATCGTGCGACTCACCTTCTGAACCGTCAAGGTTTCGCCGGCAATTGCTGTGGGACGTTTGACTGCAAGCGTTAGTTTCTCACCAGGCCAAACTTGCCACACAGGGATAAGGTTACTACTCTCGGTTTCATAAAAGGGCTTAACCCCATTCATTTCCACATTCCAAACGGGCGAGCTCTCCAATATCCAGCGTTCCACATACTGGTCACTGTTCGCCGCTTCGAAAGCCAATTGATCTGAAAAGGGCAATTCGCTTTCCCAGGTAAATAGGGATTGAGTCGGTTCGAGGTTGACTTCAATTTGGCCGTTGTTTGTATCGATGGCCGAGGTGACAACTCGTTCTTCTGGCATCAACGGGACGTTTAATGAAATCGCTTTGCCATGAGCCGATAGCCGCTTTACGGTCGTGTAGACTTTCCAAATTAAGCCGAGTTCGACACGCCGCTCCACTTGTACTACAGGTTTGAAAATTCGTTGATCAAACTTGGCGGCTTGCTCATTTCCCTTTTCGACTCGAGTGAAGAAAAGTTGATTGCCTGGGGCCTTATTCCCTTGCAAACCAACGACCTGCCACTGCGGTGCATTGACGGTGATCGAGCGCGGCGTCAAAGCAAATCCAAGCACCCATTCGTTGTTATCTGATAGGAGACCTTCTACTGCAACGGTTTGGACACCGGGTTGTACCAGCATCCATAGTGTGCCGTCATCGGTCCTGGATACATGGGGCCCTTCGGCGGGTGGTGCAGATGCCGTAGTGGCTGCCGAATTTGGCGTAGGCTCCCAGCGAACGCTGCGGGGGGCCCAGGCCGGGAACTTTCCTGGCAGCGGAATCGCCACTAGTTCGGCGGCATGAACTTCGAGTTTCAGCGTGATGCGATTGTCTTGAATGTTGATATCCAAGTTAGCAATATCTGCCGCTTGTGGGAAAGCGTCCGATGGTTTCGTCAAGCGTTCTCGAAGTTGTTCCAGTAACTGTGGGTCAGGAAACTGGGCTTGTGCCACATTGTTGCCGAAGAGCAAGCCTGCCACGCATAAGATCGCTGAGGTTGCCTGTGGTGGTAGCGCGGCCATCACGGTTTTGGTGGGTTTGCCAAAGATGCCCAACAAATTTCGCTGGGTCGTTATGATGGCGAGCAGCAAAAGCAAAAGCAGACTGCGAACCACAGCCAGAACACGATGACCATTTCGGGAAAGATAGATCGGGTGAATCATCTGCTCTGGTGTAACCGGCCCATCCCATGAGCAATAAACGGTATTGGCGTTCCAATCGGGTAATGCTGGACCGGTTTGTGTTCGAGCTGCTGGATCGATCTTGAGGTTGCTCGTTTGTTTAGAGAATTGCTGCACTTGAGCGGCGTTGGATTGCGGTTCAGCTAGGCTAGGAACTTGATTAGACAATGAGTCGAATTGAGCGCCGTCGGATTGCCACTCGCTCGATTTCGATGGAAGGTTGTTAACTCCGTAGCTTCTGGTAGTTTCGGCTGGTACAACCTGCAACTCTCCAGAACGTCGGCTCAACCAAGACACCCGTTCTCCATAACGAAGGTCTGCCGATTCAAGTTGTGGATAGATGGCAAACTCGATTTGTTTTGCCAAAAACGGAACGAGAAAAACGAGAAGCAAAGCCACTGCCGACCATTGAACAAAACGCACGATTTTTTGTCCGGTGCCGTTCGGTAGGACCTTGAGAAGAGCCAATGGAACGAGCAAAAAAATCCATGTCCACCGAGGTGAATCAGGTTCATGATAACTGAGTCCGAATGCGACCAAGGCCAAGAGCCCAGCTGGAATACCGTAGAGACGGTAGATGGCCAGTGAGAAAATGAGTACGAGGAAAAGATCCATCAATGTCCAGGCGGTTAACCAATCACCAGAGACGTTGTCGGCCCCTAACACGGTCCACATGCGCCAGCCTGGCGGTAGAGAGAACTCGACGCTGAGACGATCCGTGTCTGCGAGCCAACCGGAAGCGGCGATTTGCGAAGCGTTTTCAATACGCCCCAAGGCGAAGATTTCTGGGTTGCGACTGCGTACTTCGATACCGGGAGAATTGTTGGTCGGATTGGCTGTTATGAGCTGCCTTTCCTGTCCAATTCTCACTGCCCCTAACTCATGATTCGGTGCGGCGTCCAATCGCCACGTTTGTTGCAATTTGCCTACGAGCACATCTCGATAGGTAATTCCCTCCCCATTGTCGTCCAACCAAAAACTCCGAGATACAGACAATCCTTCAGGCTTTAGATCCCCCATGCCTCTGATTTTTTCGGTGATCGTGAAGGGAGTGTTGACGGTCCACTGAAATACGGGCAAGTTCCGCCAGGAGTCTGGAAAGGTAGTTTGCTGAACATCCACGGAAGGCACTCCCTGAAATTCGATCATGCGGAACTCAGGTTGAGTTTTCAGTCCAATCAACTCGACATCGACGGCAGGTGTTGTGCCAGCTGCGAATCGAAACTCTGTGAGAGGTGTGACTCGAAAAGCTCGCAGCAATACCGACCAGTTTCCAGGTCGAACTTGAACCTTGGCGCGTGATTGTTCATCGACAGCGATAGGAAGTGGGCTCTCGACTTCCGCCAACACCCAACCTTCTGGCAGAAGATGACCGAGATCTTCTTCACGGCTCTTACCGGAGACACTTAAGTCAATCTGCGTGCGGAGCCAACTGGGGATTCCATCTTCCAAATAGCGATATACCTTGACCGAAATGCGGTTCTGTTCGGTGACTTCTGATTGCGATCGACTCAACCATAAAAATCCGCTGGAGTCCCAATTCGGAAAAGGAACCGCATTTCCATCTAGCGTTAACTCCACAATCCCAATCGATTTTGGAATCGCAACTTTGGTCGCCGTATTGGTCCATTGAAACTCACCAGTGAGTTTGTAAGAACCTGGCGGCAGTTCAACAACGGGGACATCATTTTTGGGAAGCACCACTAAGGGAACATCGACCAATGTGGAGCGCGCATCTTCAACCGCGTTCGATTCGGGTGTGGGTGAAGTCGTCGCGATGAGCGAGCTGGCGCGCACATTGCGCGGCCATGAATCGGCATCACCTGGGAGAGAGAAATATGTTTTGCGATAAACCTGGACTGCGAGTGTCCAGGATGCCGAGTTCCCCTGTACTTGTATGGCCAAGGTGGATGGCCAAACTGTTAAGGAAGTGTTGGCATCGTTGTAGGGGTGAGGTATTTCTTGGGGCGAGCCTTCCCACAAAACCCACTCTTTCCAAACTTTGAGGGAATCTGGAATTCGTTCTTCCTGTGCCAAGGCTTTAGGCCCGTGCAGCATTACGGCAAGAAACGAAATGATACTCAGAATGGAAATACGCTGAAATGTAGTCGTTCCCATAAAGCCCTCGCCATTATCTTTAGAAAAGAGGCAGCGATAGTTTAGCTTATAGAACGAACCGAAAGGGGGATTGGCTCTGAGTTTAACGAAGATTACGAAAATGCGGCGCAGAGTGTGCGGACAAAAAAAGGGCGATCGCACAGACGATCACCCTTCTCTTATTGAACTAGCTGGCAGACATTATGTTTTGTCGGCAACAAAAATCTTCAAGCTCTTGTAGACTAAATCTACATTCCGTGAAATCAGCGACGGGCCTTCGAAGTCTGGGAAGATATCGTGGGGCGAATCCGCGCTGGTATCAATCGCGAGTTGCAATTTGCAACCACGTAGATGCTCTGGAATGGTAAATGTCTTGGTGTCCGCTGAGCCGTTAAACAGCATCAGGAAGTCTCGTCCGGTACCCTTTGGATCATCATGCAATGGTGGCGCTGTGAGCCATACCACAATTGAGCCATCAGTGTGATCCCAGTTCAATGGTTGGCCGTGGACATTGTACCAAGCCACATCGGGAACGCCGCGATGATCGCGTGGATTACCGGCCAAGAATCGAGTACGACGCAAGCTGGGTTGGTCGCGACGAATCTTGATGGCGCCCTTCACGAAGTTGAGTAACTCTTCATTGCGTTTAATCAATCCCCAATTGAACCAAGATATTTCGTTGTCTTGGCAGTAGGCATTGTTGTTACCGCGTTGAGTACGTCGAACTTCATCACCCATCACCAACATCGGAACGCCTTGACTGATCATCAAAGTCGTGATCATGTTCTTGATTTGACGCAAACGAAGTTGTTCGATGGACTTCTTGCGCGAAGGACCTTCCACTCCGTAGTTGTCACTGCAGTTGTGGTTGTCGCCATCGCGGTTACCTTCGCCGTTCACTTCATTATGCTTGTCTTTGTAGCTCACTAAATCGTTGAGCGTAAAGCCGTCATGCGAAGTGATGAAATTGATGCTGCAGAATGGTGCGCGACCTGCATGTTCGTAAAGGTCGGACGAGCCGGCTAAGCGGGTTGCGAATGCTCCCGTTAAACCATGATCACCGCGCCAATAACGCCGAACATCATCACGATATCGACCATTCCACTCGGCCCATCGCAAGTCACCAAATGAACCGACTTGATAAGCACCAGCCGCATCCCAAGCTTCAGCGATAATCTTGGTATCTGCCAACATCGGATCTTCGGCAATCATTTCCACCAAAGGTGGGTTCGGCATGAGGTTACCATGTCGGTCTCGGCTCAAGATCGAAGCCAAGTCGAAACGGAATCCGTCGACATGATAGTTGTGAACCCAATGACGCAAGCAGTGGAATATCAACTCGCGGCCAATCGGGTGATTACCGTTAAACGTGTTACCGCAACCGCTATAGTTGCTGTAGTGAGAACCACCACTGTTCAAAATGTAATAAACTTGGTTTTCAAATCCCTTGAAGGATAAGACTGGGCCATGTTCGTTACCTTCGCACGTATGGTTGAACACCACATCCAAGATCACTTCGATCCCTTCTTGATGCAGAGCCTTTACCATCTGTTTGAATTCTAGAACTTGCGCCCCGGGTTCTTGGCTGTGTGCGTAGCCGCGATGAGGAGCGAAAAACGCCATGGGGTCATAACCCCAGTAGTTAGGTCGTTCAGGCTTGTTGCCATGAATATCGAAAATTGGGAACTCATGGACGGGCATCAACTCAACGGCGGTAACTCCCAAGCTCTTGAGATAGGGAATCTTCTCAATGACCCCAAGGTAGGTACCCGGATGTTTTACACGAGCTGTTTTACTCTTGGTGAAACCGCGAACGTGCATTTCATAAATGATGGTATCCGACAGTGGGCGTCGCAGATGGCGATCCCCTTCCCAATCGAAGTAATCATCGACTACTACGCATTTAGGTGGCCGAATCACACCGTCGGTGCTGCGTTGAAAACAACCCGCTAAAGCTTTCGCAAACGGATCGACGAGTCGCGCATTTCCATCAAACCACTGCCCCGTTTCGGGATCATACGGACCATTGGCTTGGAAGTGATACAACTGCCCTGGACCAATACCGGGCACGAAGACGCTCCAGATATCACCCCATCGATCTGTCTCTCGGTTGAACTCAATGACTTCGGAGGGTTCGCGATCATCGACACGATTGTAGAGCAACAATCGCATTGCAGTTGCCGAACGACTAAACACAACAAATTGTACGCCCCGTTCATTGACGACAGCACCGTATGGTAGCTGATACGAGAATTGAAGCTGGGGATGAGGGTGACGCATGAGCATAGTAGGCCGAATCCTTCTCCTTCGCGCGTGAGGTTGATCCTAGATGACAGGCAAACATACCACCGCTTAATTGGGCGGGTGAAATGAAGTTGTCGAGTGAAGTCCAATTCTCGACCATTGCCTGTCTGTCACAACGCTCAGCCAAACGCTACCGACTTGGCCTAACCTTTCGATCCAGAAAACTGTACCGGGAACATGTAATGGAACAATCGAGCGTAGCTTACAAAACAGCCAAACCATGCTGGCGGTATGGATTACACCCGGGAAATCGAATGGGAGAGGAAAAGGTTTGATTTCCACTGGGCGTTGTACCCCCAAATTAGGTTGTCGACAAGCCGCCTGTTTCTCTCGTCGGCTCAAGACTGAGGAAAATACGGACTGAACCAGTTAAAGCGGGCGAGGTCCTTATCATTGGGTAGTTGGCCTTAAAATTCCGACAACCAACGTGGGTAGAGTCTTGTTCTGCACTGCGAACCTGGGTGCTCCGCATGATGCTATTTAGAGGTAGCCGGCGAGTACTTTCAACTGAAAAAAAGGTCGCTTTTTGGTTACTTGTTCGCGTGTTGTCTGTTCTTTTGAGCACTCACAGACGGACGAGAAAATTCAATATCCCAAGTGACAGAACGCGCTCGTTTGCCCTGATAAGTGGGTAATTTTTGTGAAATCCCCGTTTTTTTACCGCTGTAGGTAATTTGCCAGACGTTTAACCCTTGAGCATCCCCGAAATCCGGCGAAAATATAGATCCCCAAAACGATTGAGTACTACTCATTGTGGGGTGTTCTCGTTAGGTAGTTATGCGGGATGCTCTAAGACGGCCGCATAGTTCAGTATTTCAGGAGGTATTTAGAGAGATGGCGAACAGTCAATTAGGTCGTACTACAAAGGTCATGACGGGTGCAGATATTCTCGTACAGTCCTTGGTGGATCACGGCGTGGAAGTGTTGTTCGCATATCCCGGCGGTTGCAGTATGCCCATGCATCAATCGCTGACTCGATACTCGAAATACTTGCGCACCATTTTGCCACGCCATGAGCAAGGTGGCGCATTCGCGGCTCAAGGTTATTCCCGATCCACTGGAAAACCGGGTGTGGTTATGGCCACCAGCGGTCCTGGTGCTACCAACCTGGTAACCGCGATCGCCGACGCAAAGTTGGATAGTATCCCATTGATCGCGATCACCGGTCAGGTACCAACTCGCGCCATCGGCACCGATGCTTTCCAAGAAACGCCGATCATCGAAGTTTGCCGTGGTATAACCAAACATCATTATCTCGTCACGCGCGTTGACGATTTGCCTCGCATCATGAAAGAGGCGTTTCATATCGCCACCACCGGTCGTCCAGGGCCCGTCATCATCGACATGCCAAAAGACGTTCAATTGGATCGCTGCGAAGTCGATTGGGATGTACCGATGAACCTTCCCGGTTATCGCGTCACTCGACCACTGGCTCGCGACGAACAGATCCGTCAAGTTGCAGCTGCCATCAAACATGCCAAACGCCCTGTAATCTATGCGGGGGGCGGTATCATTTCCAGCGAAGCTTCGGAAGAACTGCGTGAACTTGTACGCCTCACCGGTATTCCAATCACGATGACCGTGATGGGGTTAGGTGTCTATCCTGGTGATGCAGATTTGTCGCTTGATATGTTGGGAATGCATGGTAGTGCCTACGCCAACTACGCGGTTCGCGATTGTGATTTGTTGATCGCATTGGGGGTTCGTTTTGACGATCGCGTGACCGGTCGTGTCGAGACATTCGCCAAACATGCCAAGATTGTTCACATCGACATCGATGCCTCTGAAATCAACAAGAACAAAACTGCTCACATTCCAATTTGCAGCGATGTGAAATATGCGTTGCAACGGCTTAATGCGATCGTTGAAGCCCCTGAAGACATGGTCGCGTGGGTCAAGCATTGCAAAGAGCTGAAGGAAAAGTATCCATTCCATTACGATCAGAATTTTGACGGCATCGTGCAGCAACATGCGATTCAAGCTCTGTCCGACTTGACTGCCGATCGCGAAACTTACGTTACGGTAGGTGTTGGTCAGCACCAAATGTGGGCTGCCCAATTTTTCAAATTCCGTAAACCACGCACGTGGTTGTCGAGTTCCGGTTTAGGAACCATGGGCTTTGGATTGCCATCGGCTATGGGCGTTCAAGCCGCTCATCCGAACGCTGTCGTGATCGATATCGACGGCGACGGTAGCTTCCAAATGAATATCCAAGAACTGGCGACATGCCATTGCGAAAAACTCCCTGTGAAAGTGTTGTTGCTCAACAATCAACATTTGGGCATGGTGGTGCAATGGGAAGATCGCTTTATGGGCAGCAATCGCGCTCATACCTACCTAGGTCCAATTGACCATGAAGAAGCGAGCGGAACGGGCTGCAGCGTTCGTCATTCGTACGTGCAATCGCGTTATCCCGACTTTGTTCAAATCGCCAAGGGCTACGGCTGCGGTGCTGCCACCGTTCGTCGCAAGGGTGACTTGGTCGGTGCCCTGGAAGAAATGCTCGCCTACCCAGGTCCATTCGTGCTTGATGTTGAAGTCCCATATCAAGAGCACGTTCTGCCGATGATTCCATCCGGTATGTCCGTCGATGAAATGATCCTGGAATAGTTTTGAACCTCGAATAGTTCTAACAACTGTTCTAAGCAAAAAAGACAAAGGGAGCTGGCAAAAGCTGGCTCCCTTTTTTCGTAGCTATTGTAAGCGATTTTGATGCACCTACTGAGAGTCGCTTCAAGCCGCTAGCTGTTGCGTATTGCGAGTTTGTTGCAGCGCTACATAACACTTTTCAACGACGTCGCTGACTGTGATCTTGAGCATCGCTTCGTTCCCGGCCGTCTTGCGACTGACCGGGTTGTATTCACGTTGTACGGGTAAATGGTGATTGCCATACGGTCCACTGCGCTCGGCCAACGTAGGACCATGCAATGACACACAAGGTATTCCCAACGCGGCTGCTAGATGCATCGGGCCCGATTCGGATCCGACATAGAAACGGCAGTCAGCCAATACGGCAGCAAGTTTGGGAAGATTCGTATCAGGTGCCAACTTACCAACGCCACCACTATGTTCGATGATCGCGTGGGCCATTTCCGCTTCACGTTGGCTTCCCCACAAAATCAGCGGCGTTACACCTTGAGTATGAAGATGTTGGGCGACTTCTCCGTAGCGTGTGAGATCCCATATGCGACTATCCCAACCCGCTCCCGCATTGATGACCACATAAGATCTGCCCAAACCGAGCTGAGTCTTGGTCTGTTGCCACCACTTCCGATCGTGATCAGCGACTTGGTATCCGAAGTCGACTTCTTCGGGACGAATACCAAGCGGAGTCAACAGTTCTAATTGCCGATCGACTAAGTGGGTTCTCTGTGGCGCAATCGTTTCTCCATAGAGCCAAGGGGCGATTTCTTTAGAGACAGGTGGAGCAAAGCCAATTCGTCGACGAGCACCGCTCAGCCAACAAACCAACGCACTTTTACTGAGCCCCTGTGGATCAATGGCCACATCAAAAGCGTGAGCCCGCAACTGAGATCGCAAATTCCATACTTGGCTGGGACGTTTGAGCCAACCTTTGGGAAGTCGAATCACATGGTCTACCGCAGGATGTTGGCGAAGCAAACTATCAACGCCACAATCGACGACCCAATGGATTTCGCACTCTGGTGCAAATCGCTTCAAGGCCGTAAGTACGGGCCATGTCTCTATGCAATCACCAATAGCGCTCAGGCGGCAAATGAGAACTCGAGAAGGTACCATCATCGCGCTTCCTTGCTGTCTTGGACATTGATTTGCTATCAAATGCGGCTAGGCTCTGACGTTTGTTGATAGCGGAGGGACTATCGTCGATGGCTCAAGCTCTCGAAGAATAGCATCCGGCTGCAACCAATTGAAGGGCAATTGGAGTGCGGCGAGTGGCGAGGACTCTTGAGGAAAGCACCGCAAAGTGGGAGCTCGAAAACGCTCTGGACACCAGCCCACCATTTTGACATAAACCGCGCGGAAGTCTCTCGATTTTTTGCGGAGTATGATGCAATGTTGTCTGTTAATCATCGAATCAAAGCGACGCTGATCATTCTCGGATTGATGTTGTGCCAAATTACCAGTGTTGTTTCGGCTCAGGAAACCATCACAAACCCTTGGTGGAATCCTCTCGGAATAGGAATGGGTAGCAGCACCACGACTTCTTCCAGTAAATATGCCGATTTTTCAGGAAGTCCAGTGACTCCGGCGCCTGATACCTCCATGCCCAAAATGGATAGTGGCACTTCGAGTTCATGGGAATGGCCATCGCTCCCCAAGCCACAATGGAAAGCACCGTCGCTATCTTGGCCTAAGTTGTCGACTCCTTCTTGGATGAAGCCATCGACCAAATCATCGACCTCTTCCTCGTCTGGCTCATGGAGCCGAAGTACCAAACGCTGGTGGAAAAACACCACCAAAATGTTGAATCCATTTCCCTCGGATAACAATGGAGTTGTTTCTTCTAGGGATTCCTTTAGCAGCGGCTATTCCTCTGGATCGTCTTCCAGCAGTTCCTCTTCGTCCAGTTGGAATATCTTTAGCTGGTGGGATCAACCAGAAGAGAAAAAGCTGCAAACGCCGAATGACTTTTTCTCGCTGCCAAAACCGTAGTCAACCTTTCGGTTTGTCTTCCAACTGCGCGATAGCTCGCAGTTTTTCCAAGCGGTGCGGTTCGTGTTGTTCAACAATGGGAGCCGCTTTCAATATTTCTAAGCTTGCTTGCGCATACGACTTTGCCAGGCCTCGCTCGGTAAGGCTCCAGTAATTTAAGGCTAACTCTTCTTTGACAGTTCCATAAAACATCGGAAAGAGTGGTTCGGGGAAATCATACGCTCCATTCAGTTGCATCTCTTCATAAGTACGCTGGAGCGCGTTCAGCATTTCGATCGCTTCTTGAAATCGGTTCAGTAAGCGATAAGCGCGGGCCAATGTCCACTGCGCAAATCGGACGTTGGGAAGATAGTTTTCTGCGAGCCGATATTCAAGTGTTCGTTCATACGCGGCCAGCGATTCCGTATAACGTTCGCATTCGAAAAGCCATTGCCCTTTGTTGTTCCACAGAGTTCCCAGCCAACGACGAGATCGTTCGCTGGGGTCCGCTTCCGCGAACCGTAGGGCTTGCTCATTCCACTGAAGCTTTTCGTCATGGGATGCGGAAACGATGGCCAACATATGCAACGCATCCACAACATAAAAACTTGCCGAGCATTTTTGGCCGAGCTGTTGAGCTCGTTCAAAATAAATTCGGGCGTTCTTTAGATCGCCTGCTTGATGAAATACCCGCCCCCGTTCCAGGGCAATGCGAGTATGAGTGACGGTAGCAAGTAGGGGGACTGAAGTAGAAACAGAACCGTCAAACTCCGTTGTTGGTTCAATATCTGCAGCGGAATTCGCGAGAGATTCGGCTTCGTCTAGGGAGCGATGAGCCTCTTCGAATTTTTGTTGTAGTGCAAGTGTTAAGGCGAGTTGAGTCCGAATTTGTGCCCGCCACGCTGGGGATTCACTTGCCTCAAGGGTGATAGCTGTTTGAATGGCCGTTTCGATCGCCGTCGGTATTCCAGATATCCAAAGCGATTCGAAGGAATAGTCTTGGCTTGGTTCGATTGGCATGCTGATCGGTTTTGAAGAAGAAATTCGGAGGATTAAAAGATTCACTTGCAGAGGGGCTTGTCAAAGTTGCCTGACGGATATTCTAACAGAGTGCGACTGGCCGCACATTGGATGGATACTAGGAATTGTTTTGGGAGTTGAGCATGGCGTTTTCGAATCTTTTCAAGTCGTACAGCATCGGCGATATGAGCCTGAAGAATCGCATCGTATTGGCACCTATGACTCGGGCACGAGCGGGAGCTGAAAGGTTGCCCAATGCGCTGATGGCGACGTATTACGCACAGCGTGCGGGTTGCGGCTTAATCATATCGGAAGCCACTGCGATTTCTCCACAGGCAAATGGTTGGGTTAATTCGCCGGGAATCTATACCGATGCGATGGTGGATGGATGGAAAGAAGTGGTCAAACAAGTGCATGCCGCGGGGAGCCGAATCTTCTTGCAACTTTGGCACATGGGACGGGCGTCGCATAGCAGTTTTCATGCAGGCAAACTTGCAGTCGCTCCATCGGCAATTGCCATTCAAGGTGATTACATTCACACTCCGATTGGGAAGCGGCCTCACGAAGTACCTCGTGCATTAGAGACGCACGAAATTCCCGGCGTCGTTGAAGAGTATCGACGCGCGGCGGCGAACGCGAAACTAGCAGGATTTGACGGTGTAGAAGTTCACGGGGCCAATGGTTATTTGATCGATCAGTTCTTGCAATCGAAGTCCAACCATCGCACGGATGAGTATGGTGGTGCGGTGGCCAATCGATATCGTTTTTTGCGTGATGTGGTAACGGCAGTGTGCAGCGTTTATCCCGCGAATCGTGTCGGTGTTCGCATATCGCCGAATGGTGTTTTCAACGATATGGGGTCACCCGACTATCGCGAAACATTTTTGTATGTGGCCGAGCAATTGGATAAGTATGGATTAGCCTATTTGCATGTGATGGATGGGCTCGCCTTCGGATTTCATGGCTTGGGAACACCGATGACATTGGCCGAGTTTCGTTCCGTTTTCAGTGGAACATTGATGGGTAACTGCGGCTACACTGCTGAGCAAGCGGAGCGGGCGATCGAATTAGGTGATGCTGATTTGATTTCGTTTGGTCGGCCCTTTATCAGCAATCCAGATTTGGTGGAGCGTTGGAAGAACGGCTGGGCCTTGGCCCCTGACGCCCCAGTTGAAACATGGTATACGCCTGGAGGAGAAAAAGGGTACATCGATTTTCCGCAGGCAAAACCGTAATTTGTAACCGACGGGAGTGGGCTCAAATAAACAACATTAGAGAATTGCTGTGGGGGGCCCCCCACGGTCTCTGAGCCTCCCCGAGACTGCTGCTATCACTGCTTCTCAGCGAAGAGCGCTCGATATCACGTCCGCATCACTTCGCCAAGCCGCAAAGATTTGAGCCAAATGGAAGGGCTGGCTAAGACCTGCATAAAACCGTAGCTAACTCGAAACGGTCAAATCTCGAGTCCGCCACCCGCCCTGTGCGGGTGGTTCCCGCGCCTGAGCAGCTACCAACGCGAACGGCAAACCCATATCAAACAGCGTTGATTCAAATCAACCGCGCGGGTGACTGGGCGGCAAGAGGTTGACGTCTCATTGATTCGTGATGGCCGAGCTGCAATGATCGACCGAGAAAGAAATAAACCGCGAAAAGTACGAAAATCGCGAAATAGGAAAGAGTTCGCTTTCGACCAGCACCGCCTAGAAGGGGCAGCGAAGAAATGGCTTTATGCCGTTTCTTCGCAAGTTATGGTGTGGCTAGTTACGAACATCGCCACCGAAAGACCAACGCGACAATCTGCGCGGCGAGAATTTGACTTCATTTCGATATCAGCTGCCCGGGCCGCAATGAGTTGAGACAGCTTCCCATTTGCAACACTTCACGTACATTTGTACTTGTCGTACACAGAATAATTTTAGAGCTAATTGTGGCCAACTTGTACTCGCGATGACGTCTCACCTAGAAGAGAGATCCAGCCCTTAGAAGCGGTGTACCTCTGGAGAAACGAAAACCGTGACGAACTCGAAACGGTCAATCCTCGAATCCGCCACCCGCCCTGTGCGGGTGGTTCCCGCGCCTGAGCAGCTACCAAAGCGAACGCCAAACCAAATTCAAACAGCGTTGATTCGAGTTAATCTCTCGGATGACTGGGCAGCGAGAGGTTGACGTCGCATTGAGTCGTGCTGGCCTAGCGGCGATGATCGATCGAGAAAGAAATAAACCGCGAAAAGCACGAAAATCGCGAAATAGGAAAGAGTTCGCTTTCAACCAGCACCGCCTACAAGGGGCAGCGAAGAAATGGCTTTATGCCGTTTCTTCGCAAGTTATGGCGTGGCTAGTTACGAACATCGCCACCGAAATACCATCGCGACAATCAGGGTGGCGAGAGCTTAACTTCATTTCAATGCCGGCTGCCCGGGCCGCAATGAGTTGAGACAGCTTCCCATTTGCAACACTTCACGTACATGTGTACTTGTCATACACAGAGTAATTTTAGAGCCAATTGTGGCCAACTTGTGCTCGCGATGACGTCTCGCGGCGATCACTGCGTAGCCGGTAAGTCGTGGTTTCACTGGCGTGAAGCCAGTGGAGACCGAAGGAGTATTCATCCAACGCACCTGCTAATCCAACGTAAGAACGACAGACTTTGACACACGGTCTAAACGAACCACTCCTAAGCGCAACCGCCTCACCTAGTAGAGAGATCCAGCCCTTAGAAGCGGTGTACCGTTGGAGAAGCGAAAACCGTGACGAAATCAAAACGGTCAATCATCCGGTCCGCCACCCGCCCTGTGCGGGTGGTTCCCGCGCCTGAGCAGCTACCAACGCGAACGCCAAACCAAATTCAAACAGCGTTGATTCGAGTTAATCTCTCGGATGACTGGGCGGCGAGAGGTGGGCGCCTCACTGATTGGTGATGGCCGAGCCGCAACGAGTTGACTCAACATCAAAAAGGCCAGTTGCAGGCCCGTCATGCCCAGGCGAAGTAGTTGCTTCAGCCGTCTATAACAGATGCCTGACTTCTATTCGGCAATCACTCGTAGGCTTGGTTATCCCATTAACTCGCACAACGCCGATGCTGTTACTAAATGCCAAAATCGTTGCTTCAATGGAACATTGCTGCAAGAATATCTCTGGTTTTGAATAGGCTCCAACCAAGAAACCGAATGCACAGCCATATGACAATACTCATGCGGTTTCGCCTCTTAACCTTGATGTTGTTATTCACGACAGCTTGCACCATCCTCGGTGTTATCGGAAACCGTGTGTATCGGGCGAGAAATCTAACGATCGCTGTTAACCATATAAGAAATCAAGGAGGGGATGCGATTTGGGCAGTCCCAGGTCAGTTGGGAGATGTCTATACGCAAGCAAACAACGAATACATCGAAAAAGGTGGAGCTCCTGGCCTGATTGCGCGACCGTATCAAGTTTATGGCATTAGAGGAGAAAGCACACTAACCCCATCCTTTCTCGACCGACTTTCTCTGGAACCTGTGTGGTTTCAGTTCCTTAGAGTTACCATTCACAGCGATACTTTCGGCTCCTATTCGTCGCAGCTTCCCTTAGCGTTAGACTTCGACGAATGCACGATCTCGGAAGATGGTTTAGCTTCCTTTCCAACTAACGTGAAATGGCTCACTATCTCGGATTGTGACACGCCTTTCAGCCTTTTTCACAAGCTTTCGAAAAGAAAGGCATTAGAGTGGTGTCGAATTAGCTTTTCTTCACTCACCTCGTTGGAAAACATTTCTGAGATTTCAAAGTCGGATTCCATTTCCACTTTGGTACTTACGGGAGTGCGACTTTCGAAAAATGATGTCCAAAGCCTTTGTGGAATGAAGAACCTAACTCAGCTCTTCATAATTCGATGCGAGATATACGATCCAGTTGATTGGGCCGCTGTCTTGGAGAAATCCAATCTGCGAATTTTGAGTACTCATTTATCAGGGGTGCCCGAAAGAGCACGGCAATCAGTATGTAAACCGAACTTACATTGGCCAATGTAGAGCGACCATTAACACTCCTGGCTGACGACAATAAAAACTCCCTACACCCAACTGTCCACTCAGTGACATAATCACCCGCAGGTTGAATACTTCGGTGGCCAATTAGATGGACCAATTAGACCAAAACTGGGTCCGGCGCTGCGCGAGAGAGGAGAAATTAGAAAGGTGAGCAGGAGAGCGACAAAAGCATGTTCAACCGCTTCTCAACGGCGAGCGCTCGATATCACATCCCTATAACCTCGCCAAGCCACAGTGAGTTGAGGAAGTTGGAAAGATCGGCTGAGACTCACAAATGTCTTACTATCTCGCGCCGAACTGCCTGCGGCACATGAGCCCAAACGCCCCAATCAAAATCGCAGATCTGCTTCGCCTAGTAGGAAGTTACCGCGTTCAGAACCCGTGTTTTGCGAGAAAAATAAAAACGTGACGAAAACAAAACGGTCAAATATCGAGTCCGCCACCCGCCCTGTGCGGGTGGTTCCCGCGCCTGAGCAGCTACCAACGTTAATCTCTCGGATAGCTGGGCGGCGAGAGGTTGGCGTCTCATTGATTCGCGCTCGCCGAGCCGCAATGAGCTGAGCCAGCATCGCTTTGACATCTTCTCGCGTACATTTTGTACGCGTCGCGACAAGGAACCACCGACAAACAATTGGGGACCACTCCCACGTGGTGATGTCCCGTTGCGAGCCCCACTTAGCCAGCAAGTCACCGTTCCACTGGCACAAGGCCAAGTGGTGACGGAGATTATGGTTTTCGCTCATACGCTTTGGTAGCCGGTAAGTCGCGGCTCCACTGGCACGAGGCCAGATGGAGGCCCAACCGGAAGGCCCTGCGAAAATGCGGATACAGTCGTTGCATCGAAAACAAAGGTTAAGCCACCCCAGCCCCTTACTTCAGTAGGGTTTTATTTCTTTGCATCCCGCATCAAGAGGTGATACCATCCAAATAGATAAACAGGCTCAAGCAAACAGCCCGAATTGAAACCGAGAGCGAGCAGAACGGTTAGCCACGACGACGCGTCCAACGCACGGTGTGCAGTGCGGTCAATCCAACGCAGCACGCAGTCCACACCTTCGATCACAAACCAATCGATTTAGAAGTTATTGACATGGACCGTGTCACACACCCTACACCATCGCATACGCATGAACTCGTAACCGCTGGTGGCCAAAGTGTCACGCACGATACCAAAGGTAACTTGCTGCTTATTCCAGCGAGTGTGCGAGCCAACAGTTCGCCGCTGGTGCTGACTTGGGATTTTGGCAATCGCATGGTGAGTGCCGACGTCGGAGCGGACAGCGTCATCGATGTCACGCATCAATATGACGCTCTCGGTCGTCGTGTGGCTCGAACGGCTTCAGGTTCCACGACCGTGTTTGTGCAAGTTGCTCAACAAACGATTTGCGATTATGCCAGTGGAGCGGCTCCTGCATTATCGACGTATCGTTACTTGTACGGCAGTTACATTGATGAACCGATCGTTCGCATTGCGACCAGCAACAGCGAAATGACTTGGTACCATCGTAATCAACAATACTCAATCGTCGCTTGTACGGATTCCAGCGGTGCAGCCACCGAACGATACGCCTACACTGCGTATGGCTTGCCAACCATCACGGATGGTTCTGGGACTGTGAGAACCTCATCTGCAATTGGAAATCGCTACACGTACACAGGCCGCGAGTGGGACGGAGTGTTGGGACTTTATCATTACCGAGCGAGAATGTATGAAGCGACAGTGGGAAGGTTTTGTAGCAGAGATCCGATCGGATATGTAGATGGCTCTAGCCTCTATGGTCAGTATATTAGAATGCAGCATCTTGATTCCATGGGACTGTTTTGCAACACACGGTGCAGTACCAGCTTCAAGCCGCAGGATGCCGCAAAAATGCCTTATCGAAACTTAGGTCCCCTACCAGCGCCCCCAGGAGAGGTTACGCTTGGGTTGGCCGATGTTAATGTCGAAGATTTTCAATGCACATGTAAAGAAGATTGCGGGGGATGGTATGTTGATTATGTCGAACTAAATGTCGTAGCCGAAATCACTTTTTACGTAAGACTCGCTAAGAAATATGGCCCTACTTGGACCCTGGAGACGGTTTATGGTCATGAACAAAGACATGTGCTGAATTACAAAGGTTATTTTGAAAACGAAGGCTTCCGAGAATTTTGTGACTTTTATCGCGCACAGAATCGCCCTGGTTGCAAATACTACAAGGATGAAATGAAATGCCTGTGGGACGGCTGCGGTGGCGAACTTTTGTTCAAGACATGGGCCCTAAAAACAGAGGCACGCAGCAGAGAAGATCATAAGCCGGATAACGACAGCGTTCCTCTACCAAAAACTCCCTATGATCCTGTTCCTCCGAGGATCGGGGATGAGATTAAATAGCGTCAATTGTAAAACTGGAATAATGCAATGAAACTCACACGTCTTATAATCGCCTTATTGGTCATCCATATACTAGTGCAGGAGAAGGCAGCAACAGACTCAAAAAGTGAATCAGCACTGCAATTGCAAAAAGCATTTGAATTGCTCCTTCAGGCAACGCAAGGCCTCGATGTTACAGAACCCGACAAAATCAGACCCAATCAACCGATTGATGCGGGACTTTCTGTAACTTGGTTCGACGAGCAATTAGGCCAGGCTTGCTCCATTTCATTGGACAGGATTGATGAACACACTTCGATAGCCCTGTTTTCACATTCTAAACCGGATAGCCTCAAGGATTTCAATCTAGATACGGAAGCGACCCAAAAGTTGGCGTTAATCCGACACGTAACTAATGTTGTCGGTCTGAAAAAAACACTGGTGAATAAAATCGCAGCCGAGAACGGGCTTAGTGTGCCCGCTAAGCCATAACCATTTCTGTTGCCTTCGATTACTAGTTAAATTCAACAATATCGAGTAGGAAAGAAACCGGGTAACTTGAATTGGCATTGTGGTTCTACTTATTGTGGCAACGAGTTCGTGTTCACGGAACGATAGAGCCACCAGCGAAGAAAACGTCCGGACAAAGTGACGCTCCGTAGGGAGTTTCTTGAATTGCGTGCCTTGCTGAGACTGCGAAGTTTACCGAGTGTGAGTGACCAAAGAACTAATCGAACACTAAATTAAGCCACGGCACTTTACGAGACATCAACATGCCGAAACGTAATCGACGAACCAAACCGGAGCTCCAAGCGACTAGCGATTCGCCGTCGGCACCTTCGTCTCAATCAACCAAATCAAGTCTTCGCTATTGGCAAATCGCTCTTGGTCTTTCTTCTGCCTTCAGTCTTGGCTTGCTAGCCCTGATCGCATCACAATCAAAATCGCAACCGGTTCGCTCTCTGCGGCCTACAGTGCCAGCAAGCACCGAAACTACTCCAGCTTTGCCAACACTTGCTGAGCTATCGATGTTGAGTTCGGAAGAACTAGCCAAACAGGATTTGGCTTTGCTCAATCTGCGAGCGGCTGAAGGACTGCCAGGAGCAAACAATCTAAATGTCACGGAAGTGCTTTCCACTCTAGGAGATCTAGCATGTCCATGTTATGCCAGAAGTGTATCGTTGGTTGTACATTGTTCCTTGCAAACCTAACGCAACTTATTGGGTGCAATGAGCCTGTTAAACTAGTGAACCCACTTCCCGGACCTGGCAAAGAAGAAATGAAAGGTCAGATAGAAGAGATCAGACCACTCGACTCTGATGGCGGAGTTATTCACTTTGAGTACCTCGACGGGATGAAGAGTTCTCTGGATTGCAACAGATTTTTTGATGAAGCAAAAAGAGTACAAATACTTAAACGACTCAAAGAAGCCAAGAAAGTTGAGTTACAATTTGAGTACATTTACCGACCAGACTCACGATATCGCCTTTGGATTGATGGCGACGAGTTTGTCTCAAAGCCCATCAATACTCCTGCCAATTCACCAACAGAAAATTAGGGGGAATTAAGTAGAAGGAGCGGGATAAGGTGATGCTCCCTAGGGTACTTCCTGAGTTATATGCTTTGCAGACATTGCGAAGATTACCGAGCGGGACCTGCTAAGGTTCGCAAAATGAAAATGACGATCGAGGTAACACACGAACCTGATCAGAACAAAACAAGCGACGCAACTTAGATGACAAATGAAGTCGGTAAACAAACAAAGAAAGAAAATGGAACCTAAAATCGCTCGATTGATCAAATTGGGCGAGCCAAAAATTATCCCAGTGTGATCAACCACCCTCCAAGATCAACGGAGTTTACGAAATGATCTTCACGCAACGCCTCTTCACGGTATTGTTGGGCTTGTTGTTTGTCGTAGTACTGTCCGATAACGCATCGGCACTCGACGATCCTGGAGTTGGGCGTTTTTGCAGCAGAGATCCAATTGGGTATGTAGCAGGGGCTAAAGCGGATCGAGTCAGACCAAACCCTCGCGTCAGTTCGCCAACTACAGACGAGTTTCTAAACCCAACCGCCTGTGTTAACACTACGTCTCCGTACCCATCCAAGCCGCCTGGCAGAATTGGAGTGGGAGGAGCTAACCCGTGTGTAGGAGTGGTGATAAAGTGCGCAAATACCGTAACCGTTTTTCATTTCACACAAGGAGATGATCCATGGGGATCGATTGATGGTCGTGATTGGACTGGTTGTGAGGCTATGGTATGCGGTGGCAGTGGAGAACACTGGTCGAATTGCCAAACGGATGCGGCCCTTGACGCATTGACGTGTGCCAGAATTAGCATTGTAGCTGTTTCCTCTACAAGCACCTGCGGTGTACTCCCAAACGGCGACTGGTACGAGTTCCACTTGGGTGGAGACAGATGACGCATAATAAGTCAGTGGTTTCAATTCCTATCACGATTTTCCTTGTAGCGCTCGTTGCACTTTCAGTAGGAACAATCTTTTGGTGGAGCATACCCAACAAACGGTTGAGTTCATGGAATCAATCAATTGTTCAGCGGCTTGAAAAACTGAAGAGCTTGCCCCCGGAAAACGTAACTTTAGAAAAATGGAAGTTTGTGGTGTCATGGACGCAAACCGCATTTCCCAATGTATTCTACAGCACAGACTACATACTGGACCATGATCGTTTTCGTACCTTTCAACGAGAGTTGCATTTGAAACTCAATGGAGATGTCGACATCTCGAAAATTGATTGGATTTGGGATGAGTTTCAAAAGAATTCACGACACGGTGATACTTACTCAGCTGGTTGCCGCCCACTACCGCCCTATGGAACCGTTCACTTGGACGTCGACGGGAAATTACGCGAATAAGGAAATTTCACGGGACGATAGAGCCACCAGCGAAGTAGTCATCGGGACAAAATGATGCTCCCTAGAAAACTCCCTGGTTGGTGTGCCTTGCAGAGATTGCGAAGACTACCGAGTGGGACAGGCTGAGGTTCGCATAAATGAAAATGACAGTCACCAAAAAAAGTGAACATGAACTGCTCGAAACAAGCCGCACAACTTTGATGACATTTCATGCCCAGATACCAAGAATGAAAGACGAACCAAGAGCCGCTCGCCAGACTGACTTTGTCGAGCCGAGACGATTCAATAGGGATTAGCCGTTTTCCAACATCAACGGATGTCTAAGAAATGATCTTCACGCAACGACTCTTCACGGTATTGTTGGGCTTGTTGTTTGTCGTAGTACTGGCCGACCAAGCGTCAGCTCTTTACGATCCTGGAGTTGGGCGGTTTTGTAGCAGAGATCCGATAGGATGTAATGGAGGTAGCTCATCATAATACAAATTCCTGAATAGGCATGCACTAAATCGACTTGATCCAAATGGTCTTCGATCCGTTCAGGATGTCTGCAACATTGCGGTACAAGACTTCCTCGCAAGCACGATAGCGGAGTGGGACAGGCATTGCGGCAAGGACAAATTTCGATGGCCATTCAGTCTGAAGGTTGAATGCAAATACAACGACGAAGACAAAACTTGCAAGTATCTCAAATCAACGGGGTATCTGCGGTGTATTGACGAATACTGGCATGGTGACACAGAGGTAATTACGATTTGCCTTTCCAATTACGGGTTCGCTGATAATGAGCCCGAACAGACAATCAAACACAACATTAGCAGAACTTTGCGACATGAGTTTGTTCATGCTCTAGGCAGCTTTACATGCAATTGTAACTATAGCCAGCGTCGAACTCCTTCTACCGAGGAAAAGGAAGAGTTCAAGAAGGCGTGTGGTGTGAAAGCATGCACCGAAATTCGCGCTTGGTCCTATGTCAATTGCCGCGATGTTGGGGGGCACGACTTTGATCTCTGCGTACTAAATGGAGCGAGTAACGCCATGGGCAATTCCGACAAAAAACTTGTGGATGATTTCTTTGAAAAATGCGTGATACGGCCAAGCAAGGATATAACCTATTTTCCGCCGGTAGTGAGGTAGGTTCCCTTGAATCCTTTCGAACCGAACTGCAGCCGTTATCCTTCTCCTAGACGTTCTATTGGAAGTAACCAAGCCACTTTAATCGCAACTATAGTTCTCGCAGCTTTTTTGTTGTTCTGTAAAGGTTCGACCGGATTGACAGAGGATTCGATAGTTTTTGCATTGCTTTTCACATCGATAGCCATATCACTTTTCTTTTCAAGCCGCTCCATTCGTCTGCTTGTGACCATAATTGCTTTCGCGAACAGTGCTGTTCACTTTAGCCATAGGGTTGTTTATTGGGAGATGTTTACGGACATACTTCGCTTTGACACTATGAATATAACTTTGCTTGCTGTATTTACAGGAGGAACGATCGTATTTTCGCTTATCGCTATCGCAGCCATCGTAAAGAACTTCTTTGGATCATGGAAAGCTTGAGCCACCCGCTGAAAAGATGTAGTGACAAAGTGATGCTCCATGAGGTACTTCCTAAATTGTGTGCCTTGCAGAGATTGCGAAGATTACCGAGTGTGACTTATGCGCAACACTCTAGTTCGCGGGTTACTCGAAATGCGGAAGAAGTAGTTGGCGGCTGATGGCGGCCAACATTGGCAAGTGCGAATGCAATTTGCGATGAATGTTGGTATTTTGATCACGTCGCGCGCGAAGGATCGAAGAGCTTGCAGCATGCAAGAAATTGCAATCTGCAAGTCATGAATGATATCCGGTGTGGGTTTGCTCAATGTGTGCTTCTCAAATATCACCTCGGGTGAACCCTATCTTTTTTTGGGGAGCTATCGCGTTTCGGTGGTCCTCTGGCAGCGTGATACGGGTGAAATGCACTGCTTCGGCCCTCTGTCAAAATGTGTCAGCCTAATCCGAGGGCGGTTTAGTCATTGAGATGAGAAAAAGGTGCGGCGGGTAATTTCTGTGGAGCCCAGCAAGGTGCTACAATGTCGACGGGCTCGGCAGTATTTACTCGGAGGTATCTCGATGATTATTGCAACTATGCTCATGGCAGTTGCGCTCGGCTCATCGCCGACCACCATGAAGGTCCAAGTGGATCAACTTGAACGCGAGGCGTTGGTTTATGTTCCAGAGAAACTGGATCAACCAGTGCCCATCGTTTTTGGTTTTCACGGGCATGGTGGGAATATGCGAAATGCGGCTCGCAGTTTTCGCTTACACGAACATTGGCCCGAAGC
>JAFLCP010000098.1 GCA_017303505.1 Planctomycetota bacterium
TGGTTCTAGGCTCTTGTATTAAGTAATGGTCTACCAAAGAATATGGGATCGCGCTAGACTATTTATTTACCCCAACATCGCGCGCGGGCCGTGGCGCTATCACCAGGTCTTAAGAACCGTTCCAGAGACGACACAAGATATGAGCGGCGGTGCACGGCATAAAGCTTTTCGATTCGATGGTCAAAAAATCGTATTGCCGAGTATCAAGCTTTTTGCTCCAAGCGAACGCAGCCAATTCATGAAGGTTTCGGGAGGAGAATTCAAAACGGCCATTAACCCCTACTTCAAAGATCACACCTACCAGATGCCCGATATCTTGATCGGTACTCAAGAGGTCACTTGGGGCGATGTCCGTAAACATCGTGCACCACTTCCATCCGTAATGGCACAGTACACTCAACCCGGCGCAGAAAACGAACCAGTGATTGGCTTTCTGGCGGATTGGGCTATCGAACTCGCAGAGGATGTAGGCGGCGAGATTTGTAACGAACTGGTGTGGAGATATGGTGATGAAAATGCGGCAACCATCCCTGACGGTCCGAAAGGGTTTCGCACACTCCCGGACGAAGCAACCATTACGCCAACTCAAAACACTCTAATCTTGGGATACGACAAGGGTGATTATTTTCGCAGATTCATACCGATGAGTGAAAAAATCCCCAACATCGGATTTCGAGTTTACATTCGTGCCGTTGTGCCATCATCCGTGAATGATCTGATGTTACGTAAGTAGCTTACTTGCTTTCATGCACGATGTAGGTCCATTCGACGTTACCTGTGATCGAATATTCCTCAACTTGATATGTCTTGTTTTGGATGCTGCGGAAAACAGTAGGCACGGCCGTTTCTCCTGCAGGTAGAGCGGGGATTTCAAAACCACTCCCGACAGTTGTCTTTGTTCCATCTGTTTCAGTAATTTCAAGTCGGATGAGCTTGAAATACTTATCCACACCGGCTTGTGATAACCGAGCGAATTTTACTGTCGCTGTGGTTGCGGCACCAATTGGAACAATCGTCCGTGTACTTCCAGCTGGCACGGCATCAATGCCCATATTCAATGCACTGGATGCATAAGACTTGGAGTAACCAGGAATAGTAGTCGGATCATTAACGGGCGCTGCAACAGGAATTGGGGTTTCTCCGTTGCTGGGAGTTGCGTTGGGATCAGGTGGAGCAACCGGTATCAAGTTCGAAGTGTTTGGATTTTGGCAAGTTCCATTCATGCAATCTGTCTTGTTGACACTACAAGGCAAGTCGAGTTTGTATTGATCCATAACGCAATTGGAAGCGATAAAGATCTTATAGCGACACACAAGATTTCCATTCCCATCGACATCTTCCACGCGTCCTACCAAACGTGTTGGGCAGACGGCAGTCGATGTCCCACCACTATTCGGCGAACCACCATTTTGATCTGGATACGCCCCTCCACCACCTTTGATACTTGGGGTTCCGATCTGCGCAAAACCACTCGATGGAAATGCGATGATCGCTACGGCACAAGTCAGAAGAGCTAACCCAAGGCGACGACCAGCAGAGGCGGGAACTCGTAAGCATGTCATGTCGATGATCTCGCAGAAAACGGGCCGGACAGATCAAACAGGAAGGAAGAGGAAAGACACATTCACCAGTGCATTCTGATTGGGGAACACCCCGATTCAATACCCACCTGCTGGAATTACCTATTATGTGGGCAGTTCTTTAACTGATTGTGTGGTTAGAAGGCTGCGTTTGCAACTCACTCTCCACCAACGTTTTCGCTTTTGCCGGCAGACGACTGGCGGGGAAGCGCGACCCTCAGAAGGTATACGAACAAGGAAGCAGGGTTACCTACTTCCTCGTCCTCATACAATCGATTTTATGACTCGTTGATCACCGACTCCAATAGCTTTGCTCATTCGAATCGGTGGCAGCAAGGGTTCATCAACGCAAGGCTTGGCCTTAGCGATTTTCGTGAACCACATAGGTCCAAACGACTTTATTGGGGTCCGCTGGGTCCGTTTCATCAACGCGATGCGTCTTGTTGAAAACATTAGCCCACTTGCCGGGAAGCATCGTTCCGCCATTAGGAACCGAACTCACTTCAAAGCCGATACCCGCTTCACGGGTCTCATTACCTCGAACAAATGAAAGGCGATACAAAGCATAATACTTTTTGCCTCCTAGCCCGTTATCATGTTCAAAATATCCTGCCAGAGTTGGATTGGCTTGAACACCAATAACCTGACGTGTGAAGCCCTCGTGCACAGGTGGAAGCCCGCCCGAAAGCCCTGATGCATTGGTATCAACCACAACACCATTGGTGCCTGGATTGGCTGGGGCAGGCGTAGGAATCGGGCCTGGGCCGGGACCTGGCAATGGCGGAAGAGCCCGGATCTCGATGAAAGGTCCTTCCAAACCTTCGCCACCATTTTCTCCACATTGACCGTTGTGGCAACTGGCTTGATTCACACTGCAAGGAAGATTGACCATTTGGATGAGCAACGACGAACAGTTTTCGGTTAGGAACACGCGGAAGACACAGTGAGTCTCGCCGTTTTCATCTACGTCACTGATCATACCTAAGAGTTGCTTGGGGCAATCGGCGCCGCTGATGCAGGGTGGGCAATACGAGCTGGGTGGTGGGCAGCACGGATCGGTTGGGCAACGTTGGAAGAGGCGTAACTTGGGAGCGGGTTTGCAAACTCCTTTTTTGCCAGCCAATATTCGGGAGAGCAAGCCGCCAGCGTGGGCAAATTGAACGGACCCAAATAGCACGATAGCTAGGGTCAAAAGAGAAATGGAAGGAGCAGAATTCCGCCGCATCGAAGGTACCTCAGGTCATGGTGTGTGGGGAAAACCCAAAAACCCCGTCGAATGGGGCCACTATCGAGTTTGCCCACAAACCACGGCCAAGGTCAACGGTTAATCGCGATTTGGGACCAATTTTTCCCTTCTACAAGTCCCTAATTGACCGACAAAACCGCTCAAAAGTTCGATTTCAAGCCACCAAAACGTATCGGAGAGAAAGTGAACCGCGAAAAACACGAAAACCGCGAAATAGGACAGCAGTTACATAACCGACCAGATACCGACTCGATATCCGAGCTAATCAGCGACGCAAGGTGCAGAAGTAATACATCTGTGTTGATTGATCGACCAACAGCTTGGATTGGAGATGTCCATCATTTTCAACCTGCACCACTTGAGAATTGACAGGAGTTCCGCCCACGATTTCAAATGCGACGCCCAGCTTATTGCCATCGGCGAGAGTGACGTCCATCAGACGAATGGTCTTCAAAACACCGTCGATGATGATGTTGCAGGTCCGCTCATTCGCGACAACCACACCTGCAGCAGGCCGCAACCGAAGAGTTGCCGCATTCGGAACTACGATTCCTCGCGCTAACCCATCGTCAAAATGCGAGCCTGTACTGGGGGTTAAGGTGGTTCGTCCAATTCTCGAAGCAGGATTGTTGTTCGCATCTCGACAACTATTGCCGTTGCAATTCGCTAAGCCAACATTGCACGGCATATTGATTCCAAAGTAGCTTCCATTGCAATCCGTAGCGGAATAAACGGCAAACACACAGCTATTGCCATCGAGCACCTCTAGCTGTAACGCTAAAGGACAGACATTGACTCGAGCATAAGGAGCATAACAACATGAATCGTACGACCCGCCTTGTGGTGCACATGGATTGCAATCCGCGCTCAGCTTTTGCACACAAATCGCCCGACATCTTTTGCCAAAGATCTTCTTGAGAAAGTCGCCTGCCTGAAGTGACGAACTAGGAACAAGGGCGGTGAAGAAGATTGAGGTCATCAATACCAAGCGGACAGACATGTTTTTCATGATAGGGCTCCAAGTTGTCGTTCAAGAATGTCAATGCGGTTGAATTATTCACAATTCAACCCAAAAAACTTAGCGTTCATATGCACAGCAGAAATACCCAATAACGCTTTTCGTCACGGCACGTCTGCGGGGCGGTTTCATCATACTTCAAATCCTCTCTCTGGCGAACTTTTGCTGGGGCAATTTGCAGAGACTTGCTCGATTTATTCTCCTAGCTTCGATATCAAAACTTTTTCCCATTATTGCCTAATATCTTTCAGCGAAATCACGGCCAACTCCGCGCTGTTGTTATTCCACAATTCTTTCCCCCATCCGACGCGTCCGGCATTGCCACCGTTGTTCGAGTACCCAACGTACAACTTTCCAGCATGTTCAATCGCAATGGGATATGATAACGCGGCTTGTGTATGAGATTCTCCGACAGCACCAGGCTGCACAGCATTGCGAATGATAAAGACGCGGGAAAAGAAAGGCTCACCTGGACGCGTTAAAGCTATGGTCAATGGAGATCGTCGTTGGCCCGAATCGGCTGTTGTTGTGGCGATCAAATAATGCTCTCCACTGCTCAAAGTACCCGCATAAGGTTTACTGGTAACCATGGGCAAGTTCGATTCGCCACATTCACTCCAACTTCGACCATAATCTTCGCTCACGGAAACCAAAGCCATCGCTTTCTTCCCATACCGAGAAATATTGAGAACACGCTTTCCCAATACGATGACGGTGGACTCACCCCACATCTCTATGCCCGATGGAGCTGGTATCACCACCAAATCCCAATTCAAGAAATCATTGCCATGACTGATGGCCACTGCAGCATGATTACCGTGATCGCACTGGATACCGGCCATGATCCAGTTGCCATCCTCCATTAGCAACGGTTGCTGCATCGGCCAAAAACCAGCGTCGATGATCTTGCCCAAATCTTCCCAATCTTGTTTTTCATCATCAAATCGAAACGCTCGCGTATAAACCTCTGTTGGAAAATTAGGACACGCTCCATGAAATGCCCATAGCCGATCTGCATGCGACAGAAAAACACCATGACTCACACCAAAACCAGTGTGCATCGTTTGAACCTTGCTCCAAGTCCTGCCTTCATCGTCGCTGATACACCATCGAGCCTCTTCCGTGCGACTATTTTCACTCCCTTTATTGTGTCCAAACGATGCAAACAAACGATCGCGATGCCAGGCTAAAGCGACTCCGTGCAGAAACCGATATCCATCGCGTTGGAATTCGTATGGCTTAATCACACGAAACTCAACATTCGCTAGGGGCCGAATATCCGCAGCCTTGGGCAGCTCCAGCCTGGGCTCCCACAACACAGTCTCTTCCTGCACCATAGCTGTTTGATACGCGAGCAGTGAGTTCGCTGGCAAACAGAAGGAAAAAACGGAGATAAAGATGAGCCGAATCAACCTTAGATCCTGGGCAATCAAGTTGCGACGGCCCTCCAAATGAACTACAACAAGAAGTACTTGTTTCCACCGACATCCCACCTCATTTCACCACACAGGTTCCCCCATGCTGGAAGCACGTTATCGCTTGGATCGACGAGGATGGTTGCAGGTAGGTGCCTTGGGTGTGGTCGGGTCCATTCTACCATGGCAACAGCCTGCCAACAGCCTGCTCGCCTCGGACAATCAATCCCCCAAATCATTCGAGCTATCTTCGGTAAGCGGTAAAGCCAAATCGGTACTGATTGTGTTGCTTAGCGGTGGCCCAAGCCAATTGGATATGTGGGATCCGAAACCGGAAGCTCCGGCGGAAGTGCGTGGTGAATTCTCTTCGATCGGGACGACGATTTCTGGTGTCGCGATTTGCGAACACATGCCCCGATTGGCGAAACAAACCAACCTCTGGACGCTCCTGCGCACCATGTCGCATCGTGAGCACAATCATTTGTTAGCTACACACGTCGCATTAACAGGCCGCGATACACCAATTCCACGCGGTGGTTCCGACTTGGACCGTGTCGAGTCGCGCAATGATTTTCCCAACTTCGCCGCCGCCCTCGACTTTGTGCGCCCTCGCAACGATGGCATCCCAACTGGCGTATCGCTCCCCAATTATCTCATCGAAGGTCCGTTAACTTGGCCCGGGCAACATGCAGGTTTCTTGGGAGCCAAACATGATCCGTGGCAGATCCAAGGTGATCCCAATGCCAGCGCCTTTAAAGTGGATGCACTCAGCCTCCGTGAGGGTGTGCCACAACAACGCCTCGCAAGTCGCCGTGAATTGCTTCAACATCTCAATAACAAGCCCAATACAAACTCATCGACCGAACTGGCCGCATTTCGAGATCAGCAAGAGATCGCTTATCGCTTGTTGACCTCAGGCAAAATGACGGATGCGTTTGATATCTCACGTGAACCAGAAGCGACACGCGAGCGGTATGGCAAAAATAAATTCGGCCAGTCCTTGTTATTGTCGCGCCGCATGATCGAAGCGGGAGTGCCGATGATCCAAGCCACGATGGGTATCGTGCAAACCTGGGACACGCATGTCGACAATTGGGGAAGACTTAAGAACACACTCCTTCCACAATTGGATCAGGGACTAGAAGCCCTGATGACCGACTTATCCACGTCGGGACTGCTCGAACAAACGCTGGTGATTGTGATGGGCGAGTTCGGTCGCACGCCAAAGATCTCGACGTTGCCTGGCGAGAAAATCGCCGGCCGCGACCACTGGGCTCATGCTTATTCGGGTCTCTTCGCAGGTGCAGGTGTGCGAGGTGGACAAGTGATCGGCCAAACCGATTTTCAAGCTGCTTATCCAGTGACCCGACCATGGACGCCCGCTGACGTTTGCTCGACCATCTTTCATGCCCTTGGCGTTCCTGACGATGTGCAATTGACCGATCCACTGCAACGTCCACATCACTTGTTGAATGGCACAGTGATTTCGCCGCTTTACACAGGTCGTGAAACCTAAGAGCGATTGTCGGATGATCTGATAAATTCGTTTTTTGTTTCGCGATAACGGATTCGCATCATGTCCCAAACAAAAGAAAAAGAGCAGCCTTCGCCGTCCCCAAAGAAACGATCTTGGAAACGTTGGTTTTTGCGAGGCTTTCTGACGGTTGCAGCTGTTATCGTCCTCTTTGTTGGTTGGGGTTATTGGCGATTGCGTGCCAGTTTGCCACGCATCTCGGGCACCGTTCGAGCGAACTACATTCTTGCCAGTGTTCAGATCGATCGCGATGCGCAAGGTGTTCCAACGATTCGCGGACAATATCGAGATGACACAGCCTTTGCTCTCGGCTTCGCCCATGCACAAGATCGTTTCTTTCAAATGGATCTGTTGCGAAGAATGTCCTCTGGTCGCCTTGGTGAACTAGTAGGACAAATGGCTTTGCGAAGCGATCGCAATTTTCGCAGACACCGCTTTGAGCCTTTGGCCAACAACGTTTATCGAAGTTTAACGGAAGATAAACAACACATTGTCGATGCTTATTCCAATGGCGTGAATGCTGGCCTCAAGAGTTTGGGGGACTATCCGTTTGAGTATTTGGTTTTGCGTCAAAAGCCCAAACCATGGCAACCAACCGACTCAATTTTGGTCATGATGACGATGCTGTGCGACTTGCAACCGATGGATGGTCGATTGGAATTGGGACTGGGAGAACTCCGAGAGAAAGTACCACCTGAGGTCTTTCAGTTTTTGGTACGCACTGGTTCGCATTGGGATGCAGCTCTCGACGATAGCCAGTTACCGCAACCATCTATTCCGACCCCCGACGTTTTTTCGATGCGTGATAACATCGATCGAGAGCCTGCAGCCTTTCAGTTCGCCCACACACCGCAATCACCGACAACTCTACATTCCGTATTTGAAGGCGAACCGTGGGATCCTGATTTCGTGATCGGTAGCAACAACTGGGCCGTTAGCAGGAAGGTAGGGCGTGATTCCAAAGCCATTTTGGCCTCCGATATGCACCTTGGATTGCAGGTACCCACGATTTGGTATCGTGCGGTGATGGATGGACCAGCGGTCGATGGCACGCCCCGCCGGATCGTGGGCGTCACTCTTCCCGGAACGCCCGTATTGATCGAAGGCTCCAATGGCTCGGTCGCCTGGGGTTTCACCAATAGCTATGGCGACTACGGCGACATCGTTGAATTGAAACAAACCAACCAAGAAAGTAAGACTGAATACATTACTGCCGCTGGCCCGCGAGATTTGATTACCTACCGTGAAGACTTGCTTTATCCCGGTGGCAAAGAAGAACTCGAATACCAATGGTCGGAATGGGGACCGGTCGTAGAAATCCGCGATGGCCGTAAATTTGTGCATTGCTGGATTGGGAATGATCCCAAAGCCTTTGACTTAAATCTCATCGACATGGAGTCGGCTCGAAACGTCGAAGAAGTGTTGGACATCGCGAATCGCGCAGGGATGCCCAATCAAAATGTCACGGCCGTTGACGCGGAAGGCAATATCGGCTGGACGGTGTCTGGCAGAATCCCCAAGCGACCAGGAAAACCTTCCTTAACTCCTATGGATTGGTCGAGTGGTAATGGAGTTTGGCTCGGCTACTTACAACCGAACGAACATCCGCGGGTTTACAATCCAACCAGCGGCCGAATTTGGACAGCCAATAACCGCATCATGGGTGAAGAGTATCTCAACACAGTTGGCGACGGGCGATTTGATCCCGGCGCACGAGCGCGACAGATTCGCGATCGCCTCATGGAAAAAGAACAATTCAATGAACAAGATTTGCTGGCGATCCAATTGGATGATGAAGCGCGATTTATGGCGGTATGGAAAGATCGACTCCTCGAAATCGCCAAAGCCAATGAAAACAAACTCTCTGCTGAGATGCTAAAACATGTTGAGCAATCGAGCAGTCATGCCTCCGTCGACGCGGTCGGTTATCGTATCGTTGCGGAATTTCGTATTCAGGCTTTACAACGCATTTTTGGAATGGATGCAAATCGCGGTCGTGCAACAGCGGAGACTCAAGCAACAGGGATAGCGAAAAAGATCGGTTTATCACGAAGTGTGGCCATATCGCGTGACGCAGTTGCCGATCAACTACTCACCGAGCGTCCGATGCACTGGCTCCCCCCAGAGTTTGAAAGTTGGGATGCGCTGCTGCTTGCCGCTGCACAAAAGAGTGAAGAGTTGCTCATGCGAAACGATGAGTTAGACAAAGCAACGTGGGGACAACGAAATCAAGCGAAGATCCGGCATCCCCTCTCAGCTGCAGCATCTCAACTTTCTTCATTCTTGGATATGCCCGAACTTCCCTTGCCCGGTGACAATCACATGCCGCGTGTTCAGTCTCCGTCCGGTGGGGCATCACAGCGTATGGTTGTTTCACCAGGCGAAGAAGATAAAGGAATTTACCATCAACCGGGCGGCCAATCAGGACATCCGCTGTCACCTTACTATCGTTTGGGTTACGAAGATTGGGTCTACGGAAAGGCATCACCGCTGCTGCCTGGCCCACCCGTCCATCAACTCCAACTTGTCCCATCAAGCAGCCATTAACAGGCGAGCCAAGCTGTGAATCACCATTCTTTTTTCCGCTGGTGTTGGTTGTGGTTATGTATCGCGGCAATGAAGCCAATGGCGGTTGCCGAAGATCCAGTTCGACGGCTCGATACCCAAAAGATCGATAATGCTGTTAAGCAAGAGATGGAAAAGCAATCGCTGGTGGGTGTGTCAATTGGCGTCATTCAGAACAACTCGATTGTTTACGTTCAAGGCTATGGTCTTGCCAATCGCCAAACACAAACCCCGATGACCAGCAAGAGCATCGTTAATTGGGCTTCCTGCTCCAAACCTTTGGCAGCCGTTCGAGTGATGCAACTGGTCCAAAATGGCAAACTGGATCTTGATGCACCCATCGTCGACTATCTTCCCAAACTGCCTGAGCACTTGCAAAAAATTACTACTCGGCAACTATTGTGTCATCAAAGCGGTGTTCCCCATTATGCGAATGGTTTCATTTTTCCGGGGAAATACCCCGATGCGAGTGACGATCGACTCGATCCGCTATATAGCTTGTCACGTTTCCTAAACGCGCGCTTGATTTTTGAACCAGGAACGCGGATGGAATACTCATCTTACGCGTATGTCCTCTTGAGTGCGGTGATTCAAAGTGCTGGGGGACTCCCCATGCAGAAGCAAATCGAAACCGAGATGATCCAACCCCTTAAGCTCAACTCCTTTCAATTAGACATGGAATACGCCGACCAACCCAATTGGTCGGTCGGTTATCGAGTGGTTGGGGGTGACATCAAAGCTCAACCGGACGTGGCCCATTATTGGAAACATGGAGCAGGGGGCTACAAATCGAACGTTGAGGATTTCGCTCGCTTTACATTGGCAATGATGCAATACGAACTGATAACACGCGAAACGTCACAAACGATGTGGACGAGACAAAAGTTAAAGGATGACACTGAAACGGTGTACGGTTTGGGGGTTCGCGTCGACGGGGGCGACCAATCGCTTCGAATCTGGCACAATGGTTCGCAAGAAGAAACCAAAACGCAATTGGTCTTCTATCCAGAGAAGAAGTCTGGCGTGGTGGTGATGTGCAATACATACGATTGCAAGACGGCTCAAGTCATTTCTGCGATCGAGAAAGCCGTCGCAAATGGCAGGAATGAGTGACTCTCCGATCTTGGGCCGCGTTTGGCGGCGCAGGATAAATGCGAGTTGACGATCGTGCGACAGCCTCTCTGTCTCGGCTGGGCCATTGAACATCGTTCTGCTCTTGCTGGTACTCGTACGAGTAATCTTCATGGTAATCGTATCTTATCGAATTCGAGCACGAGTAAGAGCCACAAGCAACCAGCGACGAGCTATTGACAAAGTATCATAGTATGATACACTGCGACCATGATCACAATTTCGCTCAATAGTCCGATTCCGCTCCACGACCAGCTGGTTCAAGAGATCAGGCGGTTGCTGGCCGATGGAACGCTGAAGGTCGGTGACGAACTTCCGCCGGTCCGTCAGTTGGCAAATGACTTAGGGATTAATCTCAATACCGTGGCGCGGGCTTATCGCGAACTGACTGACTGCGGCCTGCTGGCCACAAGTCGCGGACGCGGTACGGTTGTGCTATCCACCATTGAAAAAACCACCGAGAAACCAGCCGAAGAAAAGAAACGGATTGAAACCACGCTTAGCTCAGCTCTGGCGGATGCCAAAATCGCCGGATTGAACCGCAAGGAAATCGAACTGTTGGTGCTACGACAACTCAATAAGCTCTGGGGTGTTAGCTAAAGGTGTCACATGAATGATTCAGGGATCCTCGTTCTTCGCTTTTTTCAATTTCTATTCGTGCCAATCTTTTTGTGCTCCCCCCTTGTGATGGTGCTCAGCTTGTTGACATGGCGCAAAGAGCCCACCAATCGCGAATTGCTCTCAGCCAAGATTCGGACGCTAAGCTTGGCAACTCTCTTTTGCTTAGCCGTCTGGTTGAGCGTCTTAATGGTCGGTTTAGTAACCCGTTCCTCTCTGCTCCAACTCATATCCACCATGGCTTGGTTACTTTTCTTTCCACTGTGGTTTGGGATCGCGATGCCCATTTCAAAGCTACTATTTACTGATCTTCAACCCGCTGTTCCGCCAGAGCAACAAAAGAGGACGGCGTCGCTGGGGAATCGACAACGCAAGAATCCGATTCAATGGTGGCACTGGGGTTTATCGAGCACCGTATGCACTGGATTTTTAATCGCGACATTATGGATTGGACGAAATATCGATCAAAGCACGTGGACACCCCAACAGGGCTTTCTATGGTTTTGGGGGATACTCGGTTATCCACCCCTGGTTGTTTTTACCTATGCAGTTCTCTATTTTGGCGTCCGAGCTTCGCTGGCCGAACCAGAACCATTAGATAGCGAAGGGAATGTGGAACTGCAAAAGCTCTACGATGATGCGCGTTCGAACCGGGCATTGAGCATGTTTTGGCTACTGGGCTTTTTGCAACCCGTCTTCTTTGGCGCTTGCCTATTCTTGTCGACCTGGATTCACTCCAATTATTTGATTGGTATCTTAGGCGCCACAGGGGGAACGCTACTCGGTTTGGCTGGCTCATGGGCTGGCGTAAATGCGACGCTGCAGCGTCTCAAAATCGCGCGTTTCAAGATGCAACTGGAAAGTAGTCCCAGTCAATAACCAAACACAACTCTTAAAGTCGCTCAGGCTCCATCCTTCTTCTCGGCATTGTCAGCCGCAGGCGGATTCTGGGTAGGAGCAGCTTCGCCAGCTGGAGTATCCTCGTTTGGAGTTTCAGTTGGCTTATCGGTGGGCGGAGCGTCGGTCGCTGGGAGCGATTCAGCAGGTTTGTCACCAGCAACATCGGCTGGCTTATCTTCTGCAGGCTTGTTGTCTGCAGTAGGTACTGCTACTTCACCTTTCGCAATCGCGTCGCGCTGGGAACGAAGATCATTCAAGCGTTTCTCAAATTTGTCGACGTTTTGCTTTTGCTCATCATTCATGCCACCACCGATGGTCGTCAGAGTGGTGTCTTTGACCGCTTGAAAGAATTTTCCATTGACCGATCGATCGACCGCATAGAGCCCTACACCTAGCAGCACCAGTAACAGCACAGCTGTCATCCAGCGTTTCTTAGGCTTCGTCATATTCTGGGAATCGGTAGCGGTGGAATTTTCCTGAGACATTCGTGCATCGCGTCTAATAATTTTGTGGATGAGTTGCACCGGATAAATGGTTCAGCCGGTGATCGAGGAGAGGTTGCCGAATTATAGCGTGGTTCGCTTGGGTCTGCCATTACTAAATCGCGAATGCCACTACTGTTCATTTGACCCCTCAACCCCATTTACCTAACGGGTCTCCAACCGGTTTCCGTAAAATGTCTATGAAGCTTTCCTTGAGCCCGCGATGTGAAGGCTGTTGTCCGCGCCATTTTTCGGTAACTTGTTACGTGTTGTATGTCATTGCCCACAAGATTTTTCGGATGTAATCGTGAACACCATAATGGCCTTTCGCAAACTTAATCGCATCTTGTTGGTGATTTGGATTAGCTTCCAAGCTCAGGACCTACTCTTGGCACAGGGCACTTCCGATGCGCCGCTGACTCGCATTGCCTTTGGATCATGCGCAACGCAGCTAAATGCGTGCCCCATTTGGAACGAAGTCAACGAATACAAACCCGATTTGCTTTTACTTCTTGGCGACAACATTTATGCGGACGTGGTGGATGGCCGCTTGGTACCATCGACACCAGAGCGTATCCGCGAAGCATACGAGTTACTGCGAAAAGACAGCGGCTTCGCCCAGGTTCAAAAAAACACACCGATCATGGCCGTTTGGGACGACCATGATTTTGGCAACAATGATGCCGGAGTTGAATGGGTTCACAAAGATGTATCTGCAGAGATTTTTCATGACTTCTTTGGAACGCCCAAAGATTCGCCTAAGCGAAAACAGCAGGGCCTGTACGATGCGAAGATCTTTGGACCAGCTGGAAAAAGAACGCAGATCATTCTCCTAGATACCCGTTACTTTCGAAGCGAATTAAAGAAGTCGGCAACACCATTGCCGGGAACCAGAACCATTCCGTACGAAACGGCCGCTGGCCCTGATGCGCAAGTACTGGGTGAGACGCAGTGGAAATGGTTAGATGAGCAACTCAAACAACCTGCCGAGGTTCGCATCATAGGTAGCAGCATCCAAGTCGTAAGCGATGAACATCCTTACGAGAAGTGGGCCAATTTCCCTGAAGAGCGCGAACGACTTTATCAATTGATTCGCAAATGTGAATCTGGTGGCGTGATTCTCCTGAGTGGCGATCGACACCTTGGGGAAATATCGCTCGACACTCGAGCCGTTGGCTATCCACTGCATGACATTACAGCTAGCGGATTAAATCAAGCCAACAAAAAATGGCGTACAACCGAGGTGAACAGCAAGCGAGTGGCTGCGTTGCAATGGGGCGACCATTTCGGCGCGATTGAAATTGATTGGTCTTTACCGGACCCAATGATCCGTTTGCAACTGCGCGAGGAAAGCGAAACCGTGGCCGTGCAAACTCGCTTTCCATTGAGCGTGCTAAAAGCTCCCAAAGCGGACACTCCCGCTCCCGCAGGTGTGTTGACTCCGCAAGCTGTCCTCTCCGTTGCTGACGGCGAGCGCGTTGAGGTACAGATGGTGGTTAAGGCTGGTCGGGCGATCCGCAATCCTGACCGTATTCTTCTCAACTCACAGAGCGATTTTCGACAGGAAAACAATCTGACTGCCGTTTTTCTGGACTCTGCGGCCCACGATAAATGGGATGGTGCGACGTTGGAAACGTTCCTGAACAAAACGATCCGATTTCGAGGAAAAGTAACGCTCTACAACGGCCGCAAGCAGGTCGAGATCAGCCAACCGAACGATGTTGAAATCGTTGATCCCTGACCCTCCGATTTCGACAGATTTCTCACAGGTCGCTACGGATTCAGATTTTGTCCATTGCTACCCCTCGTTATACTAGGGTTACGTGCAAGTCTGCATGGTTGGCACACCGTCTTATCTTTTGCCAGCGACAACATGAGGGAACTGATGGGAACGCTACGAATTTCCTGCGCCGCAGTGATCGGTATTTGCTTAAGCTGCATTTGCTTGAACTCTGGGACTACCTTTGGTTTTCAAACGAACAACAAATCAACGAGCAAACCCAGCACTAAATCGACGAAACCCTCTACACCCAAACCTGGAACAACGCGGATAGAAAAGCTCCCGTTGCCTGAGAGTATTCTTCGTGCTCCACAAAATGCGCCATTCAAAGTTGCCAAGGTGGATCGAACTCGGCGAGCCGATGTTCAATCGGCAGCTTCACAAATCGATGCTTTAATCGACCGTGGCTTGGAACAAAACGGCGAAAAGCCACAACCAGCGCTCCGTGACGATCAGTTCGTACGACGAGTTTATCTGGAACTTGGCGGGCGTATTCCGACGTACGATGAAGCGAAGAAGTTTATTGATTCCAAGTCAGAATCGAAACGTGTGCAATTGATCGACGATCTGCTGGAGAGTCCAGATTACGTTTCACATTCTTACAACTATTGGGCTGACGTACTGCGTCTTACAGAGCGGCCCAATGGCAACCTCTTTCTTGATCCCTATTTGAATTATGTGAAAGAGACGATTGCGACCAACAAACCTTACGATCAGTGGGTTCAGGAGATGCTCACTGCCAACGGCAAGGTTTGGCAAAATCCAGCCGCCGGCTTTCAATTGCGTGACCAAGGTATGCCGTTACCTTACATCGACAACACGGTGCGAGTCTTTTTAGGTAAACAAATCGGTTGTGCTCAATGCCACGATCATCCTTTTGACGACTGGACCCAAAAGCAATTTTATGAATTAGCAGCCTTTACATCGGGCATACAGTTTCGAGTCAACAATAACGATCCGATGTTCAAAAAGGGAGGCACCAATCCGGGAGAACTGATTAAGCAGGCCCGAGCCAAAGCTCCGGATGGAAAGATACCAGGACAGTTCCAACAATTGGTGAATGCCAATGCGTTCTCCATTAACTTTGCCAATCGCCCTCTTAAGCTTCCACATGATTACCAATATTCGGACGGCAAACCGAATGATGTTGTGAAGCCCAAAGTTCTATGGGGCGAGGTCCCAACTTCGGCATCAACCGCCGATTTGCGTCAACAATTTGCTTCCTGGGTAACACACCGAGACAATCGCCAATTCGCGCGCAACATAGCCAACCGCATGTGGAAGAAGATGATGGGACTCGGCATTGTTGAGCCTGTCGATGATTTCAACGACAACAACAAGCCATCCAATGAAGCATTGCTGGAACATTTGACGAATGAAATGTTACGACTGAATTTTGATCTGCGGGAATTTGTTCGGATCATCGTCAATACGAAAGCCTATCAGCGCCAGGCATTGGTACGTGAAGGTTCTGAAACGAAACCATTTCATTTCGCAGGTCCAGTGCTCAAACGCATGACCGCCGAGCAATTGTGGGATTCGTTGTTGACCTTAATCGCGTACAACCCATGGTCATTTCAACGTCCAACGGCGAAGGACTATATCACGATGGTAGATATTGATTGGTCGAAAGTACAATTGGCCGATGCAGAAGCAGCCAGCAGTCGTTATACCCAAAGTTTATTTCCCGCTTATCTCAATACGGAACGCCAGAAACTCTGTGGATTCGAAGGCCAGTTACTCGTTCGAGCCAGCGAGATACCAACACCTCTTCCGCTCGGTCACTTTTTACGTCAATTCGGGCAAAGCGATCGCGAAACGATTGAAGGTGGCAGAGAGGTAGCTACGGTTCCACAGATCTTAGCGATGTTCAATGGCCCTATCACCCACATCATGTTAAAGAAGGGCTCAGTCGTTTATGACAACATGGTGGAAGCAGGTCCACAAAACGCGATTGATGTCTTGTTCTTGTCCGTGCTAACTCGCAAGCCGTCTTCAACCGATCGCGATTTGGCCAAGGACGAAATCAATCACAATGTCCGTTCGGAAGTGGGATATGGGAATGTTCTCTGGGCACTTTTGAACACTCGCGAGTTTCTCTTTATTCAATAGAACACATCGTACTTTTTGACGCGAATCCAAACCTCTACAGCCAGCTGTTAACCGCTATGAATCATCCATTCGAATCGATGCTTGATCTGCCGATGGAACGACGCAGTTTTTTTGGCCGCACTGCAGCGACGTTGCTCGGCGTCAATATGTTGCCCTGGCTCGAGCCGATTCTACAGGCCGCAGATCCACCGACCGGTAAAGCCAAACAGTTGCTGTTGTTGACAATGCGAGGTGCGATGAGTCACCTTGATACGTTTGATCCGAAGCCTGGTCGTGAAGTTCAAGGCACAACGGAAGCGATTCAAACCAAAATCAGCGGCGTGAAGTTCGGTCAAGCACTTCCCAAACTGGCCGCGATGGCAGATCGATTAGCCGTTATCCGCTCGATGAGTACCGAAACGGGGGATCATGAGCAAGGTACGTATTTGATGCGTACGGGCTACAAGAAAATTAACAGTATTCAGCATCCAAGCTTAGCCGCTTGGACCACGATGTCGTTAGGTCCGTTGAGTAAATCCTTACCTCCCAGCGTGTTGGTAGGAAATGGAAACGAGCATCCCAATGCGGGTTTCTTGGACCCCAAATTCTTGCCGGTACCTGTGGCAGATGCCAATCGTGGCTTGGAGAATATCAAATCGCCCGCTTATCTTTCAGAAGACAATTTCAAACGTCGGTTGTTGTTGGCTCGTAAATTCGACATCAGTTTTCAGAACAAATATCAAGGGACCGAACTCGACGCGTACAACGAACTTTATCGACAAGCGGTGAAGTTCATGGGTAGCAAAGATCTGGAAGCCTTCGATATCAAGAAAGAACCGGAAAACGTTCTAACGGCCTATGGAGCCAATCGATTTGGACAAGGCTGTGTATTAGCCCGACGCTTATTGCAAGAAGGCGTGCGGTGCGTTGAAGTCGAGTTCGATGGCTGGGATATGCATCAACAGATTTTCAATGAAATGCCAGTCAAAGGTGGTCAATTAGACCAAGCCTTTAGCCAATTACTGGACGACTTGAAAGCAACCGGGCTCATTAATTCGACAGTAATCGCCCTCCAAACGGAGTTTGGCCGGACCCCAAAGATCAACGAGAATACGGGACGAGACCATCATCCTGGTGCATTTAGTTTTGTCTTGGCAGGCGCGGGCATTAAGGCAGGGGTTGTTCATGGTTCGTCTGATGACGATGGCCTAACCGTTGCATCCGATCACGTTTCGATAGCAGACTTCAATACCACACTGGCAGCTGCTCTGGGAATCGATACCGACAAAGAACACTTTTCGCCAAACGGCCGTCCATTCAAAATCGGTGGTGGCGGTAAAGCAGTGCGTTCCGTTCTGGCATAGTAATAGCCAACGCATTTGCAGCGTGCGCTACTACGCTCGAATCACAGTCAGCAAACGAAGGGTGGGATTATGACGGTTAATCATGATGCGCAAACACGGCGTAACTTCTTGGCACGTAGCGCTGCAGGACTGGCGTGCGGAACGATGGCGACCACACTTCCGAAGGACTTGTTCGCGAAGAGCCCTGCACCAAAGTTGCGGTTCGGTTTGGTGACCTATCAATGGGGTAAAGACTGGACCGTGCCTGAGTTGATTCAGAATTGTACGGAGTCAGGAATCGAAGGTGTTGAACTCCGAAGCACGCATAAACATGGCGTGGAAATTGAAATCGATTCTGCCAGGCGAATGGAAGTGAAGAAGCGATTTGCTGATTCTGCGGTCACCTTGGTAGGCCTAGGTAGTGCTTGTGAATATCACGCCGTTGACCAAGCTATTGTGCAAAAAAATATCGATGAAACCAAAGCCTGGGTGGACCTCTGTCACCAAATTGGCGGAAGTGGTGTCAAAGTGCGTCCCAATGGGCTTCCCAAAGATGTCCCCGTAGAAAAAACATTGGAGCAAATTGGCAAGGCACTTCTGGTTGTAGGGAAGTATGCTGCTGAATTTGGCATACAAATCCGAGTCGAGGTCCATGGGGCAGGGACCCAAGAAATTCCGAATATGAAGACCATTATGGATGTTGCCAACCATCCCAACGTTGTGGTTTGTTGGAACTGTAACCCCAACGATCTGAATGGTGCAGGCTTTGCTGCAAACTTTGCCATGCTCGAGGCAAGGCTTGGGACTGTCCACATTCATGATTTGCGGGAAGGTAAGAACAACTATCCCTGGGCTGAACTTTTTCCGAGATTATTACAATGCAAAGGTGAGGAATTTACCGGCTGGTGCCTCTTGGAAGATGGTGCCGTTCCTACGGATATCATTGCGGCTCTAAAAGAGAACCGATTGGGGTTCGACCGTCTTATACAAAATCGATGAATTTTCGATCTTTGGATAGACGAGACTAAATCCTGTTCTATGTTACTTTTGAGTAAGCTTCGTTCCCCAAACGAAGGTTGTCGAGATCCTCATATCGGGTGAGCGTAGAGAAGCGTTTCTCGTGCTTTGCTCAGCCAGATGTTAGGACTGGAAGGCCTGAGACCTTATTCAAGCTGCACAGTTGAACCTAGCCCCAAGCCAACCACCTAATGGATTTCCTCATGTCTCGATGCTGGCGAATGCTGCCGTGTTTGATGATTGTATTGACGGCATGCACCTCTTGTGGCACCAGCAAAGCACCTCTTGTTGCGGTCGTCACCGTGACTTCGGACACAGAAATCACTGATGTTCAGTTCCTAAAAGATGGCAAAAGTTTCTTGGTCGTTGACCTGAATAAACTGACAATTTCAAAACTCGAACCGAACAAGCCGTTGATGAAATCGGAGCTCTTGAGCGACGGCATGAATAACGGATATGCGTTTGCTTGTGCCGACTCCGAAAATCAACGCATCTTGGTTGCCAAACAAGAAGAAGGTTTGGCATGTTTCGATGACTCCTTGCTCTTTCCTAAACCGATCGAATGCAGTTGGAGTGTTTCGAACTTTTATCAACCACTCAACAAAACCGACGCGATCACAATGATCGATGAAACAACCTTGGCCCGAGTTTCTGCCGATTCATCGGAACCGAAGTGGCAACAAAAGACACGATTCACATCGATCGAAGGCACTCATGCATTGTCTGCCAAGTGGGTGGCTCTCGCAGAACACTCTGATTCGCGCAAACCTGTGGTGAAGTTCTATTCATTGGAGACAGGTGAACCCAATTCATTGACGATTGAACACAAAGATACAGTTCGCGGAATCGCATTTTCAGCGGACGAGTCGTTTGTCGCAACCTCCAGCAGCGCTGGCGAGATTAAGTTTCACCAACTCAGTGACGGAGCATTGCTGTGGGAAACAAGAAACGACATTGATGGAGCTTTTGGTATCGCCATTCATCCGAACCAAGATTACGTGGCAGTCGGATGCCTTAATGGAATCAAGGTTTGGTCGCTGAAGGAAAAGAAACTGCTTGCTAGCTGGAACGCTCATAAGCGATTTGTTCCCACACTTGCATTCTCTCCTGACGGAAGTTTTTTGGTCAGCGGTTCCGTCGACAAATCTGCGAAGTTGTGGCGCACCGAGAACATCCTCGGTACGCTAACCTACGAACGTCCCTAAATCACAAGCGGTCTCATTCTGCTGCAGGTGAACCAAGAACTTTCACCGCTACTGACCAAATAAACGCAATCGAGTTGTGAACAACGGCTTCAGCGACATTTGTTCGCGGACGTGCCGTCGATATTGTTCCATGAAGCGTTCAAAGTCCGAGTTATTTTTGGGATAAGCCATGAGGCTGATACTTCCCATCTCATCTGTGGACTCTTCGCCAAATTGGGCTCGACGCGGTGGTGAGAATGGATTCCTTGGATTGGCACTCGAATTGTCATAACGAATACGTGCTTCGAGTCTGGTACCTTGTGGAAGTTGAAGAGGTTGTGTGAAGCGGTATTGTTCCTGCCATGCAAAATCCCAATCTTCAATATTGAGCAATTTCAGATTCTTTCCGTCCGGTAAAGTAGCCGTAAGTTGCATGGTTTTCCCAAGATAGTGGGCATGACTATTGACCCCAAAGGCGATCACATCGCAGGGAAGCGTCCACGAATCTTCGATAAGATAATCCGACTTTCCGGCGGGGATGTCGATTCCTTTGAAGAAGCCAAACAACGGAGGAAGTTGGATTGGCATGAACGTGTATTCGGGTGGCGTTGTTGTAAGATACAAACCGATCCTCGACTTTTCTGCTTCCACTTTTCCCGTGGGATGAAAATGAGTAGCGAGAATGAAAGTTGATTTTGGCTGGATCGAATACGCCAGTCCTTCAGGCAGAAAGCTCAGTTCGGCACCAGCAGCCCAGCCACCCATGTTCTTAAACGAACCCTGAACAACATTGGGAATGCGAAGCCCCTGTCGAGCGATAAGTGCGGCAATTCCGCCTGGCATACCTGGCTTACCATCATCACTTTTCTTCCCTTTCAATAGATCCGCAGGAGCTGAAAAGAAAAGTGCATGATGCACAACGGCGGGGTTGCTTGGTTTGAAATCCAAACCGCGAATCCAAACTTGTTTCCCTTCAAACTCCGTTGGAAATTCGATCGCGAAGTTTCGATAGATATCAGGCCCATCCGCCGGGACCTCAAACGCTTCCTTCATTTCAATAATGACATCAGGTGTCCCCAGCTTCCAGCCGGTTGCGTACTCCGGCTCAGCGGGAACTTTCGCTGGGTCGCCCAATGGCATTCCATCGTGAATCCATGCGGTAACCTTTTTGATATCCTCGCTCGACATCCGACGATCATGCAAATACTCAACGTCAGCCTTACCCGCTTTCCAGGGTGGCATCGAACGGTCATTGATTACCTGTTCAATCAGAATACCTCTATGTTGTATCTCTTCAAACGTCGTTAAACTGAACGGGCCAATTTGACCATCGCGATGACATGAATTGCAATTTTTTTGGAAGATTGGAGCGATCTCGGTGGCGTAACTCCAACTCGATTCGCGTTTGATTTCAGCCCCTTGAAAAACATGGCACCCGATAGGCTCCGTCTTCTGAACGGCTGGCACCTTTCCCGCCAATACCGCCGTAACTGCATCGAAGAGATAAAACGAAGTCGCTTCTGCTTTTCTTTTTCCATAGTCGTTGTAGCGATCATCGATACGACCTTGATACACCAATGTTCCATCGGCGCGATGCACGGTTGCTTGTGGCGCGATATTCACAGCCAGATGTCGTGACCATTTTCGATAAGGATCCAGCAGCGCGGTGCCATTGAGAGAGTATTTACTTTGATGCTCTTGGATTTTTCGAATCGTCACATCGGCATCCACATAAACGAGCACAATGTCAATGGGCTGATTTTGGAACTGTTTGAGCACTCTTCCAATCTCAGGGGCAGCCGCATTGGCGATCGGACAATCGCTCATAACGAAAATAGATACTAGGGGTTTTTCTCGCGGAAACGCGACCGTGAATCCATCTCCATCCGTCGTCTGTAGTTCGAATTTGACCGAAACATCAGCCGGACGGAATTCTCCTAAGGCGGCCCGATCTATCGTGAGCCATGTAACCCAACAAACCAGATTCATAAGCCAAAATCGCATACTCAGCACTCCTCGATGGATCGCTGTGATTCAGAAAAACGATGAATGGGCCAAGCGATGTCTCGCCGGCATATGGTTGTATTGACGTCTGGTCGGTAAAAAGGAGACAAGTTTCTGCTTACAATTTAGTTGGGAAATTTCCCCCAATTTTTGTCCTCGATTCGGACTTGGGTGACAACTAAGCCTATAAGGGCTACTTTCACGGCGAATATGGTAACCGAATTATCGAGGGAAAAGGAAGACAATGGAGGCTAAGGAGGTCTTTGAAATTCTGGTTCGAGACCACGCAAGTTCCCTCATGGTCTTCATTCGATCGTTGGTTTCCGATAAAGCGGCGGCAGAAGATGTTTTTCAGGAAACGCTGCTAACGGCCTGGAAAAACATGGACAAGTTCGATCGTGAACGTCCCTTTGGCCCTTGGCTAAGAGGCATTGCGGGCAAAACGGTATTGGCATGGTACCGCCAGCGCAAGAAGCAGCCGCTGCTGTGCGCTGAGGAAGTGATCGAACAAATCGATCAACGACTTTGCGAACTGCAAGGACTGGCGGGAGACTCATTCAACGAAAAGCTTGAAGCGTTGCGAGATTGCATTACGCGTCTCCCTGAACCATATCAACAGACTATTCGACTCCGCTACAACCAACAGTTGATGCCAGCCGCCATTGTTGAACAAACCCAAACCACGCTGGAGACGGTGAAGAAACGTTTGAACCGTGCTCGGAGTATGCTGTTGACCTGCATCACTCGCAAAATCCAGCCAGAAGGGGAGCTTACATGAAACCCGACGATACCCTGCCAGATCCACAGAAACCTTCTAAAGAAAGCGGTCATGAATTTTCAGAAGCGATGCCCCCTACCCATGAACTCGACCTGGACGAGACACGCCTGCTAGGAGCTCTAGAGAATGTGGCTGGTTTCACACCAAAGCAACTCCAAGCCACAGCTGATGCGTTTCTTGTTCACAGCTTGCTATTGCATGAGAGCGGTGCGTTAGAAGCCTCAACCGAACGTGCGCTGCAGGCAACTCTAAGTGCGTTGCATGCCGAAAGTGAACCGTCGATCACAGCGTCAACATCGGTCATTGCTAGAGAAACGAGTGTTGCCTCGCAGACTCGCGATCGTTGGTGGAACAGGAGTTCGACGCGGATGGCCATAGCAGCCAGCGTCTTGTTTATCTTGCTGACTTTCTTTTGGCAAACGCGGCTTCCGAACGCCAAGACACTGTTGGCACAAGCCTATCAATCTTCACTTTCCAATTTGGATCGTGAGTACCATTTGGCATTAAAGCGAGGCGAACAGGAGACCGAAGGGACGATTATTGTTCGCGGCAATCGAGCATTTCTTTTGCAAGTGAAATCCATAGCGGGCCTGCAAACGTTTGGTAGAAACGACAACGATTATTGGTTTGCAGCTCCCATCGGCCCCGTCCTCAAATCGGATTCACGATATTTCATTGCATCAATGTTACACCAACATTCTGGGGGCTTACCTTACTTGGATCCAGCAACGGTGATTCAGCGCCTTCAAGAAGGCTATTCATTGCAACGTGACATGGTTGAAGACCCACAAACCGAACGTACAAGTTACCGAATCATTGCCACCAACCAGTCGGATTCTTCCGATTTTCTTCGCCCTGATAAAGTCACATTGTGGATCGACTTGGAGAATAGTCGGGTGACACGTATGGTGCTTGAAAGAACAGCCAAAAAAGAGGGCTCGGACAACCAGAACCCATCCTTTTTTGATGGCACACTGTCGATCGATTATGTCACCGAATCGAATCTCGCTGAGGAATTCTATCGGGCCGAAACACAATATCCCGAGCGAGCGATACTGTCGCGTCCCTGGGCGGCAGAAGCCCCATAGATCAGGCGGTTCTTTTTCACCTAAATTCGTCATTTGTTGTCCTCGATTTCGCGCCTAGGGACAACTTCTTTTACTGAACGACTTCGCCACGTTGTTCGAGTTACACTCAAAATCAATACATTCCTAACAATAGGATCCTTGCTCATGACTTCGACTGAATGGAAAAAATGGCTCCTTGCCAGTTTATTGGTGATCCCAACTTCATGGACAGCTGCACAAGAACCTGCCAATGCATCGGCGAGTACAGCGAAGGCTTCAACTCAACTTTCGGCAACAGCCCTCAAGACACTAGTATCAGGGATTGCCTTTTATCCTGATGACGTGATCGCTGACATTTTCGCAGCCTCACAGGATATGGTAAGCCTCAAAGCGGCCGCCGAAGGAAAAATTGAAGAGACATCTTCGGAAGAGCTAAAACGCCTCGCCAAAGATCCACAAATTCTCCAACAACTAGTTCGCTATCCAGCGACTACCGCACGCTTGGCGTTGGCAGTTCGAACTCAACTCGCCGATGTTTGGCAAGCGATCGATAGCCTGCGGTCCGAATACGAAGCCTCGACGCAAGCTGATCAGAACGCGGCCGCCAGCAGTTCTTCAAGTAGCGCCAGTGCAACAGCGACTCCTCCGTTGCCTCGCCCATTAGCGCGAGTCAACGCATTTATGGCGGGCCTTGTTGCTGACAATGTAATCGAAGAAATCAGTGATGCATCCACGGTTGTAGTTACCAGCGAAGGCAATACGGTAGCCGTCACGGATGGCACTGCTACGGTCGTAGCTGGTGAAAATGGTGCCGCTGCGGCCGTGACCTCAGGCGACACAACCAAGTTTGGGGCCGTGGCTGGCGGAACGGTGACCACACCAAACGGCTCGACGGTAACAGGCGTCGGTGGCGTCAAAGGAGAAGTTACCCAAACGGAAAATGGTGCGAGCTATTCAAAAGATTCGGCTGGGGCTGTTGTTAACAACACAACGGGAGAGTACGCCGCTGGAAAACGCTCAACTTCAGGTTCGGTTACGAACAACGCTGATGGCTCGACCTCCTTCAGCCGTTCTGCGATCACCCAAACCAACAGCAGCTATGGCAACACGACGGTAACTCGCAACAGTTCAGGAACGGTAACGGGTAATGGTGATGGTAATTTCGAAAGTGAGACCACCATCGATTCATCCAGAGGGGATGCAACCATTTCCACAGAGGCCGGCAATGGTCAGGTCAATACGACCGTTACCACGGACAATGGTACTAAAGAGTTTTCAGCGGGTGATGGAGAAGTCCAGAATCGCCCCGACTCCACCAGCAATCAAAAAAACAACAAGAGTGCAGAGGGATCTGCGGCGAAGAGCGGTTCTCGCGTTAGCCAAGATCAAATGAATCGAGCCAACAATATGATGGCCCAGGGTTGGGGTCGCCTGGAAGCCCATCCAAGCAATCAGGCTCATACCAATAACGCTGGGGCTCGCACCAATTTCCAACGCAACGCCGCAGCAACTGCTGGGCAACGAAATACACCCACACGAAGCAATCCAACCTTCAACGGTCAACGCGGTGGGGTAGGGGAGCGAGGAAACGCTTCACCTAGTCCAGCAAGTCGTGGTAATGGCCGAAGTGGGGGTGGCCGCCCCGGGCGAGGCCGTTAAGACATTCGAATTCGCAGCGATATAAAGCGAGAGCCCGGTGGCAACACCGGGCTCTTATGCATTTATGGTCACAATTTTTTTGTTGAATGAGAATCCTTTTTTTTCCATCCACGCTGAAAATTTTCTCGCAGACCATTGTGAACTACTTTATCATCTCATCATCCCTGCACCATTTTATCGGAGTCTGCTTTGCCAATATCTAAAACTTGAGGACCAACTCGATGCGGTCGCAAGAATCTCCATCAACATCACCAACGCTGATCCGCAATGCACGCGCAGGGAACGAGCAAGCGTGGAATGAGTTGGTATCGATATATGGTCCCTTACTGTTGCGTTGGACTCAAAAGTATCGTGTCCCCCATACAGATGTCGATGACATTGCTCAAAACGTTTTTCTGACCGTGTCGAAAAATTTGAAACATTTCGGCGAGAGCTCTGGGCAACATAATTTTCGTGGTTGGTTATGGACCATTACCCGAACCAAGATCTTGGACTACTTTCGACAACAACGGAAACTCCCCCCCTCGATGCCTCCCGATCAATTGGCAAATGAATTGGGATTGCAGGAACTATCTATCGATCAACTTTCTGAAGATCAACAACGAGAGGATTTGAAGGTTATTGTTCATGCGGCGATGGAGCTTATTCGGGGAGATTTTAGCGAGAAAACGTGGGAAGCGTTTTATCGGACCGTAGCACTTGGAGAATCGCCAAGCGAAGTCGCGCGAGATTTGCAATTGACGGCGGCTGCGGTTTGTATGTGCAGAGGTCGCGTACTCAAGCGGCTACGCGAAACCATTGACGAGGTTTAGGCTCCACCCATTAATCCTAGTTTTGAGTGCGCGTTCTGGGGGCTCAACGATCGATAGCCAGTCATTTTTGGGGAAGTATTCCAACGAAAAAAAGACCACCCCTGGCTGGTGCCGAAGGAAATGGTGGATTTTCTCCAAGCATTCAAGCCCTCTTCCCGTCTTGGACCCTATGCGGGCACTTCATCAAAAATTTTCGCGTTAATAGTCAGCGTTATTTCTTTTGAGGAAACAAAACTCGCAATTCGGTGACGTCGCTTGGCGTCACGGAGAAATGCGATGTTCTTCCTCGAGGTTCTGAATTTATTGGCGTGAGAACAAGGACTTCGATAATGCCAAATAGCTGCCCCTCCTTGGATGAACTCGAACGATATTCGATCGGCGAAGCAAGTCAATCAAGTTTCGATCGCTGGGACGAACACATCGCTGCTTGTGTTCATTGCCAAGCACAACTTGAATATCTCGCCCATAAGTCGGAGCCGCTCTGCACGCTTGTGGCTGAAGCCGCAAAGATGGAGTCGCCCAAACTGCCAACCGATTTACGCACAGCATTGGAGCAAATCCGCCAGAATGGACCTCGACATAAACCACTCGTATCCGAGGTTCAGCAATCACCCTTGAATGATCTGGCACAAATCCGCGAATACCGCATTCTCGCTTGTATTGGTGAAGGGGGCATGGGATGTGTTTACCATGCGTATGACACTTTTTTGCAACGAGCCGTCGCCATCAAAGTGCTACGCCGTGAGCGATTGCACAAAAAAGAAGCTGTGCAACGCTTTATGCGCGAGATGGAAATGATTGGCAAACTCGAACATCCATCGATTGTCAAAGCACTGGCTGCAGGCGAACAGGATGGACTTCACTTTCTGGTCATGGAATACATTTCAGGCGTGGATACCTATCAACTGCGGCGAACGCTGGGAACATTTTCCATCGCCGATAGTTGTGAGATTGTGCTGCAAACAGCCCGAGCCCTTGACTACGCCCATGGGCAGCAAGTTCTCCATCGAGACATTAAACCATCGAATCTCATCATCAACTCGGATGGCAACGTGATTTTGCTGGACCTAGGGCTTGCGCAGCTCTTTGGCATTCAACCACAAGATCAAATTTCTAAAACCGATCAAGCAATTGGGACGTTGACTTATATGGCTCCGGAGCAATTGGCAGGATTGCGTGGACATTCGATCGAAGCGGATATCTTTAGTTTAGGTGCGACACTGTGCGAGTATTTGACGGGTCAAAAGTTACCGCTGCGCAATGCCAACAACGATCTCTTCTCGATGATTTCGGACTCGCTCCCAGAATTGCCAACAGAGCTGCTTCGACTCCTACGTTCTATGGTCGCGAACTCTCCCAAAGATCGTCCCAAGTCGATGAGGGAGGTTGTCATGCGTATCGCTTCTTTCACCTTGGGCTCGAATCTTGTCGGCGTTGTGGATCGATACAAGACGAGAATGCTACAAGCTTCTGTGCTTGGTTCGGAAGAAGCAGTAGTTCCTCCACCTGTCCAAAGTGATGTTACGACGGAAGGAGCCAGGTTAGCTCAATCCACACCGATCGAGCCAGATGCGCGTTATGCCGTCGCGGAGAAAGAAACGATGGCCGACAAACGCTTGAGAAGCCGTGTACCATTGCCGCGGTCAACGCGAAACCGCCGTGCGGGCCTTGCAGCTGCCGCCTTGCTATTGATCGCACTTCCGCCGGTTGTTTACAGCGTATCCCCCTGGGGACCATTCGCAACGGGTCTCTCAGTAAACGACCCGTCGAACTTAGCCCCCACGCTCCCCACAACAGTCGATCCCGTTTTGCCCAACCCCGCAACTCCTGTCGTAGCTAATAAACCGGCCATCGCGGAAGAAGAAACCGGTACGCTCGAAATCAGTGTTGTGGATGAAATTCCGAGGCAGTTGACTCGCGACGGACGTGTGCAGATAGAAAACCTCCAATCACAAAAACGCTTCACATTGCAGACAGGCGATAATGTTCTTCCCTTAGGGGACTACCGCATTGTGATGAATGGTCCCGAGGAACTAGAAACCATCGAAAACATTTCGATAGCCTCAGGTGCTCCGCAAAGAATGAACCTCTCGGCTGTACTGAAGCAGCCATTTCAATATCCTAAAATCCCCACCCGGGTTGGAGAGTCTTGTACCTACCACGGCACAATCCAAATTAACCCTTTGCTCCGCGGCACCGCTGTTGGCTATACCTTACGTCTGAAGATTATAGGTACCGAAACAGATCCCAAATCGGGTTCAAACGCACTGTGGCTTAACGTTGAAGCCTTAACTTACCATTCAACAGGTGATTTAACCGAAAATGCCTATCTCAAAATTGACACAGAAACATGGGAGCATGATAAACGGCTCAAAGTTCTCGAAGGTTGGATTGTAGGCTCAAGCAAACTGATTGAGCAGTACATGGAAGAATATTATCCCCAATCGAGGACTAAAGACATGGTCGTTCGATTTGACCCGAGAGAAGACTTGCTCAAAAAGAGAGGGGCAATGGTTCTCCCCACCTCGCGAGTCAGCCTCCATGACTTCCTTGTTCTTTTCTTCGGTGATGAGTCCATTTTAGCTGCTAATGACATCATCAAAAAACTGAGGCCAGAGTTGCCAACTTTAGGCAATCGAAATACCTGGATCGACACCATTGACGGAGGCCGCGGTCCCATCGAATGCTATGTCGTAAGCTCGATGGATCGCAACACAGCGAAAGATGCTGATGCCCTTGGTTTCTTTATGGCCCGCTCCAAACGTGCCAACTTTGGGTTTGTTGAATTGCGAGTGTCCACTCCGTTACTTAAGGCCAATTGTGTGGTCAAGAACTCGGACACTACCAAAGTGGATGCCGCAGCGATCGGCGCAGAATTAGAACGAATACGTACGAGCGAAATACCCGCTGAAGATGTATCGCTTCGCAGCGGTCGCTTCGACCTTGCAACTTTGCCCGAGAAGGAAGGAGACAGCTGTAAATGGGCTGGGACGATTTCTATTGGCACACTTCCACCACAAATCATCAACGCCACTGTAACAGCTCTTAACACAGAACAATACCAAGGAGTAGAAGGACGCTGGTTTAATATTGAAGTGAACAGTGCGATGGGCGTCGGTACAGGAGGGAACTGGGAAAACGCGTATGTACTCGTCGATACGGCAGCATACAAAGACGGGAATTTCAAACTCTTGAAGGGCTGGGTCGCCGCTCAGGATCCAAAGCACGTTTTTGCCATACCTGCTGATATGAATCTCGACGCAATGATCGATCAACGTATTACCTTGCTCGAAGAACCAGGGCTAAAATTCATCGGCGTGCCCGAAGTGATGTCGATGTTATTCGGTGCCCAATTCACACCAAACTCTAGCCTATCATCGTTGCGAGGCTACATTGGCGCCGTGACTGGCGGCAACGCGAGAAAGGTAAGCCTATCTGAAAAAACACTCCGAAATACCAAGACCATCAAAGCCCAAACTTGGGAACCGCCCGACAATAATCAACTGCAATACAAGTTTACTGTCAGCAAAGAAGTTCCATTTAGCATCGTCGATGTGGAGATGAGTGTTAAATCGCCCGCCGCAATCAGCATCAAATTCGCTCTGCAAGATTACAAAACTTCGTCCGATGCTCCTTTTCCCACCAATCCATTCATTGAGAAAGAATGGCTAGCTCTTGCTCAGACGACACAAGCCGAGGTTGAAGATGCCAAGAAAGAAAACTGGCGAGTCTGGGAATGGACTAGGAATGGCAAAGTCTTCAAAGTGTATGCAGAGTACGGTGGAATTATCGATAGGAACAATGATGACAAAGGGACTGTGGTAAACGGGAACAACGGCAATGTTCTGCTGAAGAATCGGGCTGGACAGCTGCTACAAGTCTCTCGCACCCACCTGCTGCAAGACGATCTCAAGTCTTTGGAAGAGGGACGGTTCTGGCCCACGGCTCAATCCAAACATAAGTGGTTTCATGTCGAAAAACTTGCGTTTCCTCGGATAACCTTGCGCCATACGGTAACCAATAACCCTCACACATTCTCCATTTCCGCCCTCGGCCCTGCGGATCAAGACTGGGCGCTACAACTCAATCGCACGACTTTTGATAGCAGCAGCACAAACCGCGAAATCCCGCAGGACATGCAATTCTCGGATTATGTCCGCTAACTCCAAACATTCGCTCAAACTACTTCGGCAGAATTTATTCAACAAACTCACACCATGAACGTACGAAGGTGCAT
>JAFLCP010000099.1 GCA_017303505.1 Planctomycetota bacterium
CGAAAGTATTGTGGGACGAATGGAAATGGCTGCCTACAATACGGACATACTTGAGCAAGTCCTTTGTGGGCAATAACTTAATTGTGCGCTGGCCGTGCATGATGACGGCAGCAGCAGATGAGCACTTCTACTCTAAATACAGATAAAGATTCCGGGGTTGAATCGGCTGCCAATCTTAAGCCCAAGGAACATGGGGCGTATGCGATTCTTGCAATTCCTATGTTGACAGCGATCATTTCCGCAGGACCGACTATTGTGGGTATCTGTGTGGCAGGAGCGTCAATTGCGGGCTTCTTGGCCCACGAACCACTGCTTGTCGCGTTAGGACATCGAGGTGCTCGCGCTCAACGTACGACGCCCGCTGCACAACATCGTTTAGGCGTATTGCTCTGGACGACAGTCATATGCGGTGTTGTAGCGATAGTAATCGGATCGACCGATGTGCGATATGCCTTAGTCGCATGTGGGGTGCTGGCTTTGATTAGCTTTATGATCGCAATTGCTGGAAAACATCGCACGCTTGGCGGACAGCTTTGGGGAATAGTCGGTTTGTCGGTTCCGTGTGTTCCCATTTTACTAGCTGGTCAGCAATCACCCTTGTTGACCGTTGAGGCTTGGGCGACGTGGTTAATTGGGTTTGGTGCGACAACACTCGCCGTTCGGGGTGTTATTGCGGCCCAGAAACGTCAAACAAGAGCATTCCACATGAGTGTCGTTGGAGGGCTTTCAGTGGCAGTTGCCGTGCTTACAGCGTCAGGATTCACGCTTCCCATCGTTACGCTGCCAATGGTTGCAATGGCTTGGTATTTGCTCTTCGCTCCGCCACCTGCTAAACAGTTAAGACGCGTTGGTTGGTCGCTTGTCGCTGGTACGGTGGCTTCGGCCTGCTGGATGGCTGCAATTCTATGAAACCATAAGTGCAATGGGACTGTGAAGTTTTTGGATCGTTCCACGTCTTTAGTTGCTAGTCAACATATGCCGTTGAAGCTGCTTGAGAGGTGTCTAGAACCAACGCCTTGCAGCACTTTAGATTCGTTTTGGGTGGATTAGGTCTAACGACGGGGCGGGATTTTTTGTCATAAGGCAGGTTATGGATGCAGATAATGAAGTGGTTTGGCGTTGAGTTAGTCGAGGTCAGCTTTAAAGAGAAGGCGATTTCGGCACAGGGCGCTGCTTTTGCGATTTATGTACTTCTGTGCTGTACTCGGTTGTTCTAGCCAGCAAGTGCGGCTAACGGTGTCGTGGCGTAGATGGGGGCAACGGCCGTGCTGTTTGCCGCGCCTCACGGGCAACTGTCTCAACCATGACCACTCCTGGGTGGTCACATACTGTCAGCGGTGATCGGCGTTAGTTGCGCACAGCTTCTAGAGGATTCTTTACTTGCGACCGCACTCGCCGTTGGCGGATCCATCGGCGTGATGCATCAGTTGAAGTGCATTCATCCCTCAAGGGGCGCAACTGCATTTACGGCAGTGATGTGGGGGCAGGCGATTAGCGATCTGGGGTACCTTTATGTCGTGTGCCCCGTCGCCTTAAATGCCCTTATCATGCTGGTGCTCGCTGTGGCAATCAATCTCCCGTTCGGTTGGCGACGTTATCCAAGCGTTCGGGTAACTAGGGACTTTCGCGAAAGGCCGGCTGACGTCGAAGTCTCGATGGAGGATCATAGCAACCTCATAGAGGCGGTTCGTTCGCTCGATTCTTTTGTAGACGTTAGTGAAGAGGACTTAGTCTATCTATCACGGGTTATGGCCCGATACCATGCTCAACCTAAAGCTTCAGAATCGAACAAGAGAGTCTAATCTAATGATTGAGCGACTCTGAAATCTGGTTTTCTTCAACGTGCATCCGGCTGGTAAACACGTTGACGATGAGCTTAAGTGACAGGGTAAGGATGATGAGTCCAAGTCCCCAAATACCGGCTACGACTTTCCATTCCAACAAGCTTGGAGAGTACTCGACAATTTCGTGAAGTGTCGACGGAATAAAGCCTGGGATAATCAACCCCATCCCTTTCTCAATCCAAATTCCAACAATCACTAGTAGGCAGGCAAGAACTCGTATTTGGCTGCGTTCCAAAGCGGCGGGAGTGAAGAAGAGAGCTGTGCCAATCAGATTCATACCAATCGCTGTCCAGATCCAGGGAACTAATCCGGTCTTGCCGTGGTCGCCAAAGAACAGATAGTTCAGTGGCGCAGCATGAGCGCTACCCGTATAGAGGACGGTGAAGATTTCACTGACGAGCATCAAAAGGTTGATGGTCATAGCAACTCGGATGATTTGAATCAAAGTGCGGGCTGGACCAAGTGGGGCCGTGTAGCCGGTGGTGACTCGCAGAATGCGCATTACGAGAATAATAAATGCGGGACCACTTACGAATGCTGATGCCAGGAAACGAGGTGCCAACAAGGCACTGTTCCAGAAAGGTCGACCACCAAGACCGCAATACAAAAATGCAGTTACAGTATGAATACTGATTGCCCAAAAAATCGACAAAAAGACAAACGGCAGGTACCACCATCCATTCGGTTTGCGGCCGAGGTATCTCATATAAAGCAGGTAACCGACGACGTGCAGGTTGATCATTAAATAGCCATTCAAAACTATGACGTCCCACGTCAACATTGAAATTGGCCAATTGAATTTACCTATGCCCGGAATCAAATGCCAAAACCTATCCGGTCTCCCCAAGTCGACCACGACGCTCAAGGTGCACATCACTATCGCCGCAATGGCGACTGCCTCGCCGATGATAACAACCTTGTGCATTTCCTCATCGTCATAGAGATAAGCCGGAATGACCATCATTACGCCGCCGGCAGCTAAGCCCACACAGAAAGTGAAATTCGCGATGTACAATCCCCAACTGACATGATCGGTCATGTTCGTGGTGATCATCCCCCCGGCAACTTGGTTGGCCCACGCGTTCGCGCCGACAAGTGAAACTGCGGTCAGGGCGGTCATCCAAGCATAAAACGCGAAAGAGCCTTCCGTCGCTAACCATAACGCTCGACCGATGAACCTTGGATAGCTGGTGATGGCGGATTGTTTCAAGGGCGTACTGCTCATGGGACTCAATTCATGCCACTCAATCGAAATAGTAAAAGAAAGCAGGTTTTGTACCGAGTTCTTCTTTGAGGATATAAACGCGTTTGTTTTCGAGTATCCAGCGGATGTTTGAATTCTTGTCGAGTATATTACCGAACACACGTGCTCCTGTTGGGCAGGCTTCAAGGCATGCAGGCAATCTACCGCGACGAGTCCGATGCAAGCAGTAGGTGCATTTCTCAACAACTCCCACTGGCCGCACCCGATTACTCAAATAGCTTTGGTCGGGATTGATTTCATCAGCGGGCACTTCGGCTTGTTTCCAATTGAAACGACGAGCGTGATAAGGGCAGGCGGCTTCGCAGTAGCGGCAGCCGATACACCAATTGTAGTCGACAACCACAATGCCATCTTCTTCTTTCCAAGTTGCTTTGACGGGGCAGACATCGACGCATGGTGGTTCATCGCATTGTTGACATTGAACCGGCAAATAAAACTTGTCCTCTCTAGGGACAACACCGGCGTAGGTCGTCGACCCTTTCTCCATGTCCATCGTTCCTTTCGGCATTTCGATGACACGAATGTAGGACTGATTGGTTGATCGATCGTGATTGTTTTCTCTGTGACAGGCTTCAACGCATTTGCCGTTACCGTTGCATACGCTCAGGTTAATTGCATAGACAAACTTTGTCCCAGGTATCGGGCGATCGTCAGCGATAGTTACATCGGCCCCATATTTTTCTTTCGTTTCAGCCTCTAATCGAGCGATTACTGTCGCTTTCTGTTCCGGCGATAATTCCGTGTAATGTTGCTGCATGAACTCCACTGCAGAGGTGTTCTTGGCAGCTTGGCGAAGTGGAGAAACGGCAGCCACAAAAGCCGCAGCGCCAAGTGTTGCAAACGCACCCTTAATTGCCGCACGACGGGTAAACGGATCGGTACCTGGTGAGTCGCCATGGGTACTGGCTTGAGAATCTGCTGATTGGTTCGGCTCAATGTTTGTCATGGTCTGCCGTCCCAGCTTGTTGTGGTTCCGTCTTTGGAGGCTCGTTAAAGCGATCCTTCGGCTTAAATCCGACGATCATTTTAGGGTACTTGGGTTGGTGAGGGTCGTGGCAGTCAACGCAGTTGTTCTTGGTTTGTGGCCCGCGACTCAAGTCCCAGTGACCATTCATACCACCATGAGCACCGTGCGCGAATGATTCTGCTTGTTTGCTGTGACATTGCGAACAAAGTGTCAGAACGTTGGTAAAGGGGAGAGAACTTCCATCTGCCAACCGAAGAGAATCGGATTCCTGCGGATTGTGGCACGCATAGCAGGCGATTGTTCCATGGCTGAACGTCATGCCCTGGTGAAACTCGTCGAGCGTAGCAGAGGTCTTGTTTTCAAGATTATCTGGACGAACAGTATGGCACGTTGAGCAAGCAACGCTACCGACTCGACCTTGTGGATCTTGACCCGCCAGTTCAATTCGCGGAGGGGCAGCGGGCTGACGTACAATGACCGGATAATGTGCGCTAAGTTCGCTGCCTGTCGGTAATTCTTGTGCGATTTCGGTGTCACGGGTGGGCGTATTCGCTCGTGTGCCCACTTGCCAGAGTGCTGCCAGCGCTGCGGAAGCGACGACGCACAGCAATATGCCAAACCACAAACTTACAATTCGCGGCATAAATTTCCGATCAAAATGAGGTTTCGCGGAAGACCTCTAATGTATACACTTGGGTGCATGTTCGTGAAACCTCAGTTTCACAGGATGTCATCACTTTTTAGAGAAGCAAACGCGGTGCCAATCAGCGGATTAGTTGTAACTTTCCGATCTTCCGTCACGGAACATGTTGAAACGGTCGAGCTCCTGCGTGATATTCCGGAGATCGTCATTGGCGATTCGGTCGGAAGCAAGTTGGCGATCGTCGTCGACTCTGAAACGCAGCGTCGTGATCAAGAGATATGGAATACGGTACAGCATTTGCCTGGAGTCATTGACTTGGCCGTGGCGATGGTTGTATTCGACGAAAATGACCCAAATCGAAAATGATATCCTGGGCGATCGATCAAGATTTTTTAGGAAGAAGTCATAATGGATTCGGAACGTCGCAGTTTCTTGAAGTCCGCAGCGATGGTCGCAGCTGGTTCTATGGTTCACAGTGGAGCATCCTTGCCAGTATTACAGGCGGATCAAGGTGTTGGTGAGCTCCCCGTTCTCGATGGTCTTTCGTGGAATAAAGCCCCCTGCCGATTTTGCGGAACAGGGTGCCACGTACAAGTAGGTGTTGAGAACGGTCGTGTGGTTGCAATCGCCGGTGATAAAGCTGCGGATGTAAACAAAGGACTGCTGTGCGTTAAGGGGTATCACGTCGGCGGCATTCTTTATGGTAAAGACCGTCTCACGAGACCATTGCTTCGGCAGCAGGATAAGTTTGTCGAGATAAGCTGGGATGAAGCGATTACGATAATCGCACAACGTATCTTTGAATCGCCAAAAACTTTCGCTTTCTACGGTTCCGGTCAGTGGACAATTCCGGAAGGCTTTGCGGTTCAAAAATTCATGAAAGGCGGCTTGGGTAATAATCACATCGACCCCAATGCAAGATTGTGCATGGCCTCCGCCGTTACTGGTTTTCTAGCGACTTACGGCGTTGATGAACCAGCTGGGTGTTACCAGGATCTCGATGAATGCGACGTGCTTATCACTTGGGGGAATAACCCAGCCGAAATGCATCCGGTTCTTTTTTCGCGAGTCACGGACCGTCGCTCGCGGGGTGAAACGGTTCGCATCATCGACATCGGTACCCGTAGGACACGAACTACTGACGCTGCGACAGACAATCTGGAAATGAAGCCACATGGCGATGTGGCCATCGCGCTCGGGATCATGCATCTCCTGATTCAGAACAACACTTACGACAAGTCATTCGTGGAAAAACATTGCAATTTTCGGGGTGCAGAGGCTGACAAGCCCACCCTCCAAGGCGAAGCGATAAGCGAAGAGGAGTTTCGTAAACGGATTGCAAAGTATACGCCAGAGTACGTTGAAGAACTGTCGGGTGTGGCTGCGGCAAAAATCCGAATGCTGGGAGAGCTATTCGGCAAACGCGATATCCGTATCACATCGTTGTGGTGTATGGGGATGAATCAACACACAATGGGAACAGCGATCAATTCGCTTGTCCACGGAGTGCACCTATTGTCTGGACACTTCGGTCGCCCGGGCGATGCACCGACCAGTCTCACTGGGCAACCGTCGGCATGTGGCACGGTACGTGAAGTTGGCACGCTGGCCCACGCCCTGCCTGGAGGCCGTGTCGTAACGAAGCCTGAGCATCGCCAGCATTGTGAAGAATTTTGGAATCTGCGAGCCGGTAGCATCAGTGAGGTACCGGGGTATCACACCGTTCAAATGTTTGAGCAATTCACTAAACCTACGGCCGAAGGTGGTGATATCACCACGATGTTTGTGCAAGTTACCAATCCGGGGCAAACATTACCGAATTTGAACGCTTTGTTTAATGGTAAAAAGGGGCTGGACGATAAGTTCCTAATTGTTAGCGAAGTCTATCCAACTGCCACAACTCAACTTGCCGACTTGATACTGCCGGCAGCTTTGTGGGTTGAAAAAAATGGTATGTTCGGAAATAGTGAACGGCGCACGCAGCAATGGTTCAAAATGGTTTCGCCTCCAGGGGAAGCTCGTGATGATTGCTGGATGACGATTGCGATTGCTCACAAATTGTTCGAAATGGGCCACCAGGGCATGAAGGACAAGGATGGCAATTTTATCTTCTCGGTTAAAGATGCAGATGGAAAGGAAATTCCGATTTGGCAGTTCGAGCATTACTATGACACCAATGTCGATAGGCACTTATTCGAAGAGTATCGTTTGTTCTCTACGATGAAGCACAAGAATCTTGCACCTTACGATGAATATGTCAAAGCTCGCGGGTTACGCTGGCCTGTGGTACAGCAGAATGACGGTTCGTGGCGAGAAACCCGATATCGTTTTTCCGAGTTTGACGATCCATTTGTCTCGAAAGGACAAGAGTTTGAGTTTTACCATTCATCGTCCAACGATGGTCGCGCTCAGATCTGGTTCCATGACTACGCACCTCCTCCGGAAGTCCCCGATGAGGATTACCCGATGTGGTTATGTACTGGGCGAGTCCTTGAGCATTGGCATACGGGAACATTAACACGGCGATTGGCGCCATTGAATCGAGCGATGCCTACTGCCTATGTAGAAATGCACGCCGAAGATGCTAAGGCTGCCAATATTCGACAAGGCGAAAAAGTGGTTATCGAATCGCGTCGCGGAACATGCGAACTGCCGGTTTGGATTGATGGGCGTGGACGACCGCCACGTGGGACACTCTTCGTTCCTTTCTTCGACGAGACCAAGTTGATCAACAACTGCACTCTCGATGCGCACGATCCGTTCTCGAAGCAGCCCGACTATAAGAAGTGTGCGGTTCGAGTCGTGAAGAAGAGCGAAGTAAAGGTGCCGTCATGAACCGATTCGCAACGGTCTTTCTCTCTTCGGTCATGGCAATCGCCATTATCGGATTCTTTGTTGGGATCGGAGCTGGCGTACCTAAACCCGATGGAATCCATGAATCTTCGCTTTTGGATATCCAGACATCAGCATCAGCCGAAGCAGATACAAAGTTGGTACCTGCGCTAAGCTACTCCGAAATCGCGAACACTCCTATGGGGCCAACTAAGGGTTGGCAAGCCAAGCCGCAGAGCCTGCCACATTCCGAGTTTGACCTGTTCGCGAAAATCGAACCAAGTGAAATTGAAAAAGAGGTTTCGAGTAAATTGCGCGCTTCGAGGCGAGCTTATAACGGCGCACCGCCGCTGATTCCTCACCCGATCGAAAGCACCAACGATGCTGCTTGCTATGCATGTCACTCAGGCGGTGTAAAAATAGCTGGCTTAAAGGCTAGCGTTATGTCGCACGCTTTCCTCGCTAACTGCGTTCAGTGTCACGCACCACCTCCGCCAGCCCCGTTTCAGGATGTTGATTCGACCGTTCAATCGAGCTTCGTAGGCTTGCCGGCTCCGAAGGGAGGAGTTCGGGCGTACAAAGGGGCGCCACCGACTATTCCACACTCACGCTGGATGCGAGAAAACTGTAATGCTTGCCACGGTGGACCGAACGGATGGGCTGGCATGGAGTCGACTCACCCGTGGAGGACCAACTGCATTCAGTGTCACGCACCCTCAGCGGAGCTTGACCAAATGCCAGCGTCTGACATGGTACCGATGTTACCTCCTCTTGATATGGCGACTCGCGAAGCGGAGGTTAAGGAGGCACGATGAGGCGCCAGTGGGAAAGTTTTTGGGAAGGTCTGAGTTCGAAATTACGTCATGCCACTTCAGTGATGTGCGAAAACTGCATCATCGCTTTTCGGTTTGTGTTTTCATCCCCAAAAACAAATCTAAGTCGACGTGCACTTCTGCAGGGGCGTCTTTGGAAGTTCATTCCCTCGGTTCCATTTCCACCGCTTGTTATGAGGTATCCGGTCAAGCAAGTAGTGAGCGGCGAAGAAAAATCGTCTGAATCACAACCCCGTTCAATTTCTGGGATCAATATCGACCCAGTCCCCGCGACGAAACTTGGAATTCGTTCGGTATCACGTAGCCTGCCCGTCTTTCGACCTCCTGGTGCGATTGAAGAGTTTCAATTCTTATCCGAATGTACTCGGTGCGGCGACTGCATCGCTGCCTGTCCCTATGACGCGATTCTCAAAGCACCTGTGCGACTAGGTAACTTGGCCGGTACACCAATTGTTGAAGCGGATACAGCGGCCTGTATGATGTGTTCCGACTTTCCGTGTATCGATTCTTGCAAGCCAGGAGTTCTGACCAAACTCCACCCGCCGATCATGGGCACAGCCAAAATCACGGAGCAGCTATGTTTAACGCATCATCACACGACTTGTACTGTTTGCAGTGAACGCTGCCCGATCGACGGTGCTTTATCGGTTACAGATGGTAAGCCTTTTATCAATGAAGACCGTTGTACAGGATGTGGGATGTGTCGCTATGTGTGTCCTGCTCCCGAAAATGCGATTCTACTCATGCCAGCATTCGCTAGACCAGGAAAGCCAAGCACATGACGACAAAGAAGCTGAGCTTAGAAGACCTTGAGAACAATATTCCGCTGCCTGAGATTTTGCAGGCTGAATGGGCCAAAGATCAGGTCTTGCAATTGTTTGCAGATTTAGCTGCTGGTGCCAAAGTGCAGCATGTGCAACTGAGAACGGCGACAACCGATGTGCCTGTAGCATTGGAAACCGCTGAGGCGGCTTTTGCTGCGAACGAAGCTCATTCGATACAAGTTTGGTATATTTTTGAAAATGAGCTGTGGTGCGACACGATTATGCCCGGAAACTCGACCACTAAAATTCTTCGCAATCGTCTGCCTAGTGAGGAGCGGTGATCGGACGTTTCGGATAGCTATGGAAATTCGATCAATGGGATAATGGGATTGGTCGAATTTAATAAGTCGGCTATCGTCACTCCGGCAAAGGCTTGCTCTGCTACTGCATAGGCATTATCCAACTGTGCGTGCAGAGGGCATAACGACGTATGCGATTGCAAGTTAAGTGGGCAATTGCAAATTCGCTTGATGGGTTCAACCGCATTGACGATGTCGAGAATTGTGATTGTCTCGGCAGCTCGTGCTAATAAATAGCCCCCTTAGTGCCGCGGCGTGATTCCACTAGCCCCCCAGCAGTTAGATTTCGCATGACTTGCTGAAGGTAGCGTCGCGAATTGTGCGTCGAGGCAGCAATTTCGTCGCCCGATGATGGCGTTTTGCCGCAGGCAGTTTGGGCGGCGAGGAATGTAATAACTCGAAGTGCATATTCCGTGGTTTGAGTGAGCATTTGGATCCCTGGGGCTGAACTTTTTTATCGCCCAAAATATACACCTTGACGTATATATTGAATAGTATACCTTGAGGTGGAGTTTTGTGTGAGATTGAGCTTCTCTTACCCCGTGAAGTCCCAGTCGCAGGCAAACGTCAGTCGTGAATAGGCGGAGTGAAAAAATGATCCAAGTCGTCAAGGAAGCAGTTGTTTCGAGTCATTTGGGCCAACGGTAAATCTCAATTTGCGTCTGTCCAGTCCGAGGAACAACTAGTTTCCAATCCTAATTAGGGAATCTGTAGCAGCAGGTTCCGATAGCTTAGAAAGACAAATCGATGAAACGCTTATGGATGGCCTTTGGGGCAGTGATGATATTGTCGTTCCTAATTCTAGGGTGGATTGGGACGCGGATTTTTCAGGAGATGCCACCGATCCCAGACAAGTTCGTCACTTCAACGGGCGCCACGCTGATCGATCGTGGCGAAATTGGTGAGGGACAAAACGTTTGGCAGTCTTTGGGTGGTATGCAGGTGGGCTCCATTTGGGGCCACGGGAGCTACGTGGCCCCCGACTGGACGGCTGACTGGTTGCACCGTGAGGCCGTCTTTATTCTCGACAAATGGTCTAACGCCGAATTCGGTAAGCTGTTCGCTGATCTGGATTCGGAAAGGCAATCCCAGTTAAGTGGGCGCTTATCGGACTTGATGCGCAAAAACACATATGATGTCTCATCAGGTGTCGTTACGCTTGATTCCGTTCGAGCGGAAGCCTTTGAGTCCAACGTGGCTCACTATCGCACCGTTTTTATAGATGGCAACGCCGACTACGCGATTCAGGCGGGCGCCATATCTAGCGAAGAGCGGTTGCGCAAATTTTCCTCGTTCGTATTTTGGACATCATGGGCCGCATCGACCACGCGCCCTGGAGATATTGCCAGCTACACTAACAACTGGCCACATGAGCCATTGGTCGGTAATCGTCCTACAGGTGACAACATCGTATGGACGGGCGTCAGCGTCATTATGCTGTTGGCAGGAATCTCTGGTATGGCATGGTGGTATGCATCCCGTCGTGAAGAGGAGGAAAAACCTGACAGTATCGCTGCTACCGATCCTTTGGCTCGATGGAAGGCCACTCCCTCGCAGAAGGCCACCATAAAATATTTTTGGGTTGTGGCCGCCTTGATCTTCGCTCAAATGACTTTGGGAATAGTTACGGCCCACTACGGTGTGGAAGGGGAAGGCTTCTACGGCTTTCCACTAGCGGAATACTTGCCCTACAGCGTCTCGCGAACTTGGCACGTTCAAATCGGTCTGTTTTGGATCGCTACCGCTTGGCTGGCTGCAGGTCTGTTTATTGGTCCATTGGTCAGTAATCAAGAACCTAAGTACCAACGACTTGGCGTCAATATTTTGTTCGCGGCTCTGTTACTAGTTGTCGTTGGCTCGCTAACGGGGGAATGGCTGAGCGTCAAAAATTATATGAGCGACACGGTCTCGTTCTATCTTGGGCATCAAGGCTACGAATACGTAGAGCTTGGGCGAGTTTGGCAAATTGCCCTGATGACGGGGCTATTGCTATGGCTCGTTCTCATGTTGCGAGTCTTATGGCCCGCATTGAGACAAAAGTCCGATCCTACTACGACAGAAGCAAACTCTCAAAGACACCTCGTCACACTGTTGGCCGTTGCAACTGGTGCGATTGCTTTGTTTTACGGAGCCGGTCTAACGTGGGGACAACACTCGCATTTGACCATGGTTGAGTACTGGAGATGGTGGGTAGTTCACCTGTGGGTAGAGGGCTTTTTCGAAGTCTTTGCAACAACCGTAATCGCATTCGTGTTTATGCGACTTAACCTAGTTCGCCCAGGCTTAGCGGCAGCGTCTGCGCTGTTGTCCGCCACTATCTTCTTGGCTGGTGGCATCATCGGAACTTGTCATCACCTGTATTTCTCGGGCACTCCCACTGTTGCATTAGCCTGGGGTTCCGTATTTAGTGCTTTGGAAGTTGTGCCGCTCACACTGATTGGCTTTGATGCAATGGAGGATCTGAGGCGAAGCAAGGCATCCCCATGGGTTCAACGCTACAAATGGCCGATCTACTTCTTCGTTTCGGTTGCATTCTGGAACATGATTGGAGCTGGTCTTTTCGGATTCATGATTAATCCACCTATCGCTCTTTACTATATGCAAGGGCTTAATACAACGCCGTTGCATGGACATGCCGCCCTATTCGGAGTGTATGGCATGCTTGGGATTGGCTTGATGTTGATGTGTTTGCGTGTGCTAATTCCGGGACGACCGTGGAAAGATGGTGTCTTGAGAATAGGATTCTGGGGGATCAACATAGGACTCATGGCAATGTGTGTTTTAAGTCTACTACCAGTTGGTTTGTTGCAAACCAAGGCCTCTGTCGAAAATGGTTATTGGTTCGCCCGTAGTAGCGAATTCATGCAAACCGATCTCATGCAAACGTTGCGCTGGTTGCGCGTGCCAGGCGACACAATTTTCTTTCTTGGGGCTGTTGCCCTGGTGTGGTTTATCCTCGGTCTCAAAACTGGCCATTCCTTCTCGAAAATTGATGACGGTTTTGATACACCAGAGAGTAACATCTAAGTCCTATCAATCTCGCGTCTTTTTCGTTGGATGATTCAAGTCTCTTTATTTTCATACGTCTATGTAGGTGCCAAAAATGATTACGCTGGATCCCGAACAGACCGTTGGCGATTTGGTTCGCCAAAATCCATCTCGTGCCCGAGTCTTTGAGTTGCTCAAAATCGACTACTGCTGCGGAGGAAAGGTCTCGCTTTGTCGTGCTTGTGAGAAACGCGGCATCGACGTTTGTGAAGTACTACAGGCGATCACTGTCAGCGATGAGAAGTCGTGTAGCAGTGCTCTGGTTGATGCGGATTCGATGGGACTCGCCGAATTGACGGACCATATCGAAGCTACTCACCATGCATATCTGCGCGAGGAATTGCCCAGACTCGATGCCATGACTGACAAGGTTGCCCGCGTCCATGGTGACAAGGATCGTCGCTTGCTTACCATGCGAAAGGCTTTTCTGGCTCTCAAAGCAGAGCTTGAACCCCATATGATGAAAGAAGAGAGAATCCTGTTTCCAATCATACGTCAATTGGAATCCTCAGCGGTACGTCAGGAGTTTCACTGCGGTAGCGTCGCCAATCCTATTCGACAAATGGAACACGAACATGACTTAGCTGGTAACGCACTAGCTGTACTGAACGAGTCCACAGACGGTTACATACCACCCGACTGGGCTTGTAACACTTACAGAGCTTTGCTCGATTCACTGGCCAGACTAGAAGCGGATATGCATCAACATATCCACAAAGAAAACAATGTTCTATTTCCCAAGGCAATTCAACTTGAACACAACCGCATTTAAGTTTGTTGAGAATCGTTGATGTCGGAAATGCTAAATTCCCAGGAGGAAATCCAGTGTTGCGTCACCTGTTGATCTTGTTCGTAGCGATCTGTTCTCTGGGTATTCTATCGACGAGTAGCGCAAGTGATCCTTGGCCCGCATTCCGTGGAGACGGTAGTGGGATTGCTAAAGCGAACCTGCCCACGCAATGGGCTGCCGAAGAGGGTATCGCTTGGCAAGCCAACATTCCTGGCTACGGGCAATCATCGCCGGTTGTATGGGATGGTACGGTCTACGTAACAAGCAGCGAGGGTCCGTTTCAGGAGGATTGTCAGGTCCATGCGTTCGGCTTGGCAAATGGTGAGAAGTTGTGGACATCACATATCCAAGCGACGACAAAAGTGGAAAACTATTTTCGCAATAGTCGTGCTGCGCCAACGTGCTGTGTTGATAAGTCCGCAGTGTACTCTTTCTTCGCCAGCGGTGATGTGACTGCTATGTCACACGAAGGTAAAACGCAGTGGAGTGTTCCCTTGATCAAGATGTTTGGTGAAGTCCAAAATGAAAGGGGCGTTGCCAGTTCGCTGGCACAAACAGACGAACTGCTATTTGTAGTGATAGATCATCATGGACCCTCGTATGTATTAGCGATAGAAAAAAAGAGTGGCAAAGTCACTTGGAAGGCGGACCGCGGAGAGCGTGTACCGTCCTGGTCTTCACCTGTAATAGCAAAATCGGGCAATCGAAACATCGTCGTTGTAAGTTCTGCCGATACCGTCGACGCTTATGATACATCCACAGGCGAATCGTTATGGCAACTCGGCGGTTTACAGGGTAATCACATTCCATCGGCCACTGTTGTCGGTGACCGAATCTTCGTTGGTTCAACCACTATGTATGGCGGAGCCAGCGACGAGGAAGAAACCGCTGGGTCGAACTGTTGCATCAGACTTACCAACGAGGATGGGAAAGCCGGTTATCAGGTTCTCTGGGGGGCTGAACGTGCTAATTCGTACTACTCCACTCCACTGGCTTTCGCTGGCTACGTGTATTACGTCAACAAAGTCGGCGTTCTGTTCTGTATTAATCAAGAAACGGGTAAGCAAGTTTTCGCTAAACGAATTGGCAATCCATGCTGGGCTTCGGCGATCGGCATCACTCGTTCTGATGGAGAGCAACTCGTCTATTTTGTTTTGAAAAATGGTTACACCGTTATTCTTAAGCCGGGAGATCAGTATGAGCAAGTTGCCCGCAACCAACTTTACGATGTCGACGAGATGGTGGAGGCAAGTCTCGCAGCGGCGCAACAACGCAAGGCGAATGCCGTGCCTCCGGAACAAGCTGCTCCCAAAACTGGCCCCGAAAAAGTATTTGCGGGCTTACCAGAAAAAGAACTTCATGAAATGTTTTCGTACGGCGATCCGACCGTATACGGCGTAGCGGTTGGCGGAGATCGCTTACTTGTCCGTACTGGACAGCATTTATACTGCGTTGGGAATTGACACTATCAAGAAACTCTTTTCATGGTTGAAGCTGCCCGCGGTATAAAACGACTTCTCTATTGGTTTTTGGCTGGTTTGTTTTTCCTACTGGCATTGCTAGGAGTTGCCTTACCGGGAATTCCAACCACTCCATTTCTGTTGCTCATGTGCTACTTTCTACTGCGTGTCTCGCCCGCATTACATGCCAGAGCGATGGCTTGGCCGCTCGTCGGTAGTCCGCTTCGAGACTGGCGAGACCAACGTGGCGTACGGCGAGGCGTAAAGCGTCTGGCGTATGCAATGGTGACTGTGCTTGTAGGAGCCACACTAATATTCAGTTCTCTCTCCGTCATGTTTAAGTTCATTATCGTTTCTGCTGCCGTTTATGGCATTGCTGTCGTAGCTCGACTGCCCCTTGCCCGCGACGAACCTCCTGTCCCTTAATAGCTCGCTAATAATTCACGCCCATTGCGAGAGTGATCCCATCGAATCCGAGGTTACTTCGAGAGTCCACTGGGCCACCTGTATCAAACCAAACCTGACATTCGCAGCCGACACGCACTGATAGGACCGCCATTCGTCCCAGCGGTTGGGCGAATTGAAGTCCCAGACCAAGCTCGAAGTTGCTAAGGATTTTTCTCTGAATCGCTATATCCTCTAGCTCAGTGGTATAAGCTCCTTTCATCTCGTAAATTCTTTGCTCTGTTTCGCTCATTAGCAACGATGCTCGAGTGCTTGCAAAAAAACCAAAACGGCTGGCACCAATACCGCGTGATAATTGTGCGGACACTGTTGGGCCGGCGCCGGAAAAATCTAACTGATTACCAACTGCTTCTTCCAGTGTTCCACCGGGGGTGAAGGCTTCTGCCCGCATAGTTTGTTGAATATTCGCAATACGAACACCAAGACCGAATATCGCTCGCGATTGTCGCCAACAATGAAGTTGGGTGGCTTCCAAATCGAGCGAATTCAGCTTTAATGCATGATTTGAAGTTAGGGTCTGGCCTGTATTGGCATAGGCATTGCGAGATAGATTGCCCCCTGCCCCATAGACGAAGAGGTACACCGGCGTCGCTCCTGCCACAGCGGTAATACTCTCTGAATCAGCCGCTTCATCAATCTGAAAATACGTCGCTCGTATGCCGGTTCCACCTCGGTTTTGCCAGCCCAGCCAAACACGAGGAGATAGGCGGTAGCCATATTCGAATGGTACCGATTTGTTCCCGATAGGTGGGTCTACGACCATCGCCACATTTTGATCAAAGTTCGGGCGAATCCAAATCAACTCGACGCCTCCCAACAAGCCGCCGCATGGATTGTTTCCATGGGATGCACATGGATCATGGCAACCGTTATCGCAATTAACGCAACTGTGCGGTGCCACACCGATCACTCTTGGTTGGGGGACCACTAAGAGGCTTGGGTTGACTGGGATTGTAGGAATGGGATTATGGTAGATCTGAGGCAAGCCACCTCCTAAATGTGTGGGTAGAGAAGTGAGTTCCGGAATTGCCTGAAAGCTGCTCGTTCCGTTGAGCGAGCCCTGCATCATCGCACAACTGTCATTAGATGCTGGGCACAATAAAGAACTACATGGTGTCGCCGGCGAAGTATACTGTTGTGACCACGTGTTGTTTGAGTGTGTCAAAACGACGCAAATTCCAATCACGATTCTGGCGATGAACATTAGGCCCTCCTTGGCCAAAATGCCGTTTACACCCACGAATAACCGATAAGGGTTAATATCTGCATGTCGATATGCACTATTGAGGTCGGCCACACGCTTTTCGGGGTAAAAAGAATCTGCTACTTCCGGTTTTGCGATTTATGTCAGTATTTTCGGCTCCACAACACCGAATACTCCGATGGCTACAACCTGAGTCCAATTGTTAAGATGCTATACATTAGCTATGCTGATACATGCACCTGCACATGCAGTTTAGATTGCTGCTGGCTGTGGAATGTGTTTGAATGTTTTCATGCAATGGGCTCACTGAATGCTTTCTAAAACTGCCGAATATGCCCTACGTGCCGTTGCCTGCATGGGCTGTCAAGTCGAAAGGCCCTTGTCGGCCAACACATTGGCTGAGCAGACTAAAGTTCCACGACGTTATTTGACTCGTGTACTTCAAGACCTTTGTGAGGCTGGATTGGTACAGTCGCGTCCTGGTCCGGGAGGTGGTTACGAATTGACTTATGCGATTAACAAACTGACGATTTTAGATGTCATCAACACCGTCGAACCCATTTCCCGCATTAAAAGATGTCCGCTGGGACTAAAATCACATACAAGCCTCTGCCCGCTACATGCAGAGCTGGATAAAGCCTACGAAGCGATGGAAAAGGCGTTTGCCGGTGTGACTATCAAGGATCTCGTTGAATCAACTAGTCCGATTGTCCCACTTTGTGAAAGTGCCCCAAAGTAACTGGCGCAATTGCGTTGGTTTCAGCAAATTGGTTGAGGCAATTCCTGATGCCAACAGGCTAAGGCACGAAATCGTTGGGTGTGAGAAGTTCTGGCGTTTTCAAGCATCGCCCCATAAATCCTCTCCTAGCGTAGTGGCGCAATTAAGTTCTCAAAGTCCAGCTTGAGTTGCGGATCGGGCTTGTCGGTGCTGAGTTCTTTGTAGAGCAAGCTGGGTTGAATGTCTCGGCTGTTTTGATACTTGTCGCTGGAGTACTCGAAGATATCGCCGCAAACTTGGTGATAGAAGATTTGGCAAATCTGTACTTTGGGGTAAATGCGGATCGGTTGAACGGCGAACATTTCCAGCGTCCAATAGCCCCGAAAACCGATATCCCCAAATCCGGCCGTTACATGCACAAACAGACCGAGTCGACCAATGGATGATCGCCCTTCAATTTGCGGTACCAAGTTGTGAGTCTCGGTATACTCGCAAGTTCGAGCCAAGTAGAGTTGATTCGGGCTTAGGACCAAGCCCTCGTCGGGGATGTGCAGTCGGCGAAAGCGGTTTGGATGCTTCAGGTCTAGCACAACTTCTTCATACACCAACAATTCGTTGTGCAAAGTCAGGTTGTAACTGTTTGGGTTAAGTTGTGACGATTGAAACGGGTCAATCTTGATATCGTTCCCCAGCCGACGTCGAATCTCTTCACCAGTCAGGATCATGTTCGGGACCTAGCTTGAAAGTAAGAAAAGCTTCCGGAGCGTCGCCACTGGGCCGACCTCCCCAAAGTGTCCAGTGGAAAGCGGCGTTGTCAAGTTGATTCTCGATCCATTACAGTTTGCCGCGTCGTATACTGAATACATACCGACCGTACACCTGCCGCTTTTTTGGGAGCCCGTAGATGGCCAATCAATGGGATGGACCGGCTCGATTGCCAGCCGATTTCTCTGGAATGGTACGGCTTTTTCCGTTGCCCAACCTTGTCCTTTTTCCCCACGTTGTTCAGCCACTGCACATTTTTGAACCACGATATTGCGAAATGCTCCTTGAAGCCCTGGATGCTGATCGTTTGATCACATTGGCAACTTTGAGGCCCGGTTGGGAGCTGAATCACAGTGGTCAACCTCCGATTTCCGAGGTGGTCTGTATTGGCCAAGTCATCTCACACGCCCCCACTCAAGAGGAGCGGCACAATATCTTGCTCATCGGGTTGGCCCGAGCTCGAATCGTTGAAGAACTTGAGATGCAACGCCCTTTCCGAATGGCGATGGTAGAGATCATCGACGACATTTATCCTACGGTTGGAGCTGCCGAACGGATGAAGTTGCAGCAGAATTTGCTGGATATCTATCGCCGATTTATCCCAGAAGGCACTTTGGCCAAAGAGAGTTTTCAGCAAATGTTGAGCAGCCAAATGTCACTTGGGATGCTTACCGATTTAATCGGATTCACGATGCCGTTGCCTTTGCCCATCAAGGAACAGTTGCTGGGAACAGCCAATGTCGATGCGCGAGCCCGGGTTTTGCTTCAATGCTTGGGACAAATGGTCGACGGAAAAGAGGCGCCCGAGAGTCCGAGTACCTGGAGTTTCCCACCCAAATTCTCGGTCAATTAAAGAGAGGTAAGCCCTGTATAAACTCGGCAGTTTCTGCCAGTCCTACCCCCCGCGGCAGCCCGGATTTGGATACAATAGGGACTGGAAGATGTTCTTGATCATGTTGCCTCGGAAACGTGTGGCCTAAATGGATTGGCTACAGCCTGATGGCTCCCACAAGAACGCTACGGCACCACAAGGTACAAAGTCGCTATGGAAATCGATCGACAGCGAATTCAAGCCGATTTGCGTGGTTTGATCGATGGTGAAGTTTTTTGCGACGAGCTGATGGCGCAGTTGTACGCAACTGATGCCAGCGTTTATGAAATCCCTCCCCTGGGCGTTGTCCGTCCTCGTAGCGTGGAAGATGTTGTCCGCTGCGTGCAGTACGCCGTCGAACATGGTTTGGCACTTTATCCTCGCGGCGCTGGGACGGGATTGGCTGGCGAATCTTTGGGCCGTGGGCTCATTCTCGATTTTTCACGCTTCATGCGCCGCATTGTGGCGACCGATTATCCACGCGTCACGGTTCAGCCCGGTTTGGTACTGGCTGAATTGAATCGAACCGTCGGACAAGCTGGATTTTTATTTGGACCTGACCCTGCCACGCGCAGTGTTTCCACTGTGGGGAGTGCACTTTCGGTCGATTCCTCGGGAAGCCATTTTCCCAAATATGGGTCGGCAGGCGATAAGCTCGAAGCTTTGCAGGTTGTTTTGGCGAGTGGTGAAGTTGTTCGCTTGGAAAGAAAACATCTCGTTGGAGATGCTGAAAATGAGAACGGTTTAAGAGGTCGCGATAACGACGGGCAATCAGAGGACGCGACTCAGCGTGACTCTGCCCAAAACGATGAAGAGCGGCATGGCTCCACGGTCGCTCGACTTGCCAAAAACGTTTATCAACTTCTCGACTCGCAGCGTGAATTGATAGAGCAACCACCATGGGGCAACGTGGCGCGTGGAGCGGGGTATAGGTTAGAACGCGCTTTAGGTAATGGTTCCATTGATTTGGTCCGCTTGTTGTCGGGGTCCGAAGGGACATTGGCGATCATCACCGAGGCTACCATTTTGGTCGATCCTATTCCGTCGGTTCGCGGAGTCGCGATGTTGTTTTTCGACCGCATGGAAGGTGCGACTCGAGCTGCATTGGAAGCGAGTGCCGATGGGGTAGCTGCTTGCGATCTGCTCGACCGTCGTTTGCTTGAGATCGCTCGTGAAACTTATTCCGGCTATGAAAAACTCTTGCCACGTGGAGCTGAAGCAATGCTCCTCGTCGAACATCAGGGAGAGGATATTGCCGAAATTCGAGCTAAACTCTCTTCCCTTGTGGATCGAATTCAGAAAAGGGGCAAATGGTTCCATTCTTGGCGCATGACAGCGGATCGCTCTGAACGCGATATGTATTGGCGTATCTGCCGCCGGGTGATTCCTCGACTCTATCGCCTCAAAGGCTCGACACGTCCGGTCCCGTTCATCGAAGATGTGGCGATTCCTCCGAATAATATTCCCGAATTTATCTTTGAAGCCCAAAATGTTTTCAAAGCCGAACGGGTCACCGCAACCGTGTTTGGGCATGTTGCGCATGGCCAACTTCACATTCGTCCGTTTCTCGATCTTTCCGATCCAAGCCAAGTTGGGAAGATGGAACGCATCGCAGAAAACCTCTACGAAAAAGTTTGGGAGTTTGGTGGTACCATCAGTGGTGAGCATGCGATTGGTTTGAGTCGCAATTGGTTTTCGGAGCGACAGTTTGGACCCCGGCTGGAATTGTGCCGCAATGTGAAGCGGCTTTTCGATCCCGGTGGAATTCTCAATCCGGGGAAGTTCCCCAGCGATCATCCTCAACGCATTGCCGAGAATCTGCGACCACTCGCATCAGTGCCAACGAATCTTGCCCCTAACGTGGTTTTGGGAGGAGAGAACGCCGCTCCTGCAAACACCAGCGCCAGCGAGGAGGAGGCTCGCGAACGAGTGCCTGCCGTGCCAAGTCCTCCTCTCAATTCGGTAACCCTACCGATTGTCGAGCTCAATGAAGTGGAAAATGCAGAGGGACAATCTCGCGGTTTGGGACTCAGCGACCGCCCTCCCCTACCCTTGTTATTAAATTGGGTTTCCGAGCAAGAGTTGGGTGTCGCCGCGCGAACGTGTAACGGTTGTGGACGTTGTCGCACGACTTCAGGGAACGAGCGAATGTGTCCCATGTTCCGCGTGAGTTACAGCGAAGAAGCTTCCCCGCGGGCTAAAGCTAATTTGATGCGAGCTGTGTTTGCAGGGCGGATTCCGCATCAGCAGTGGGAAGCGGACGGTTTCAAAAAACTGGCAGACCTTTGTTTTCATTGCCATCAATGTCGAGTGGAGTGTCCCGCTTCGGTTGATATTCCCAAGATGATGACGGAAGCCAAGGCCCAGTACGTAGCAACCAATGGGCTCGGCTCGGTAGATCGCTGGATGACGAGATTGGATTGGTTTGCGAAACAAGCCTCGCGTTTACCTAGTGTTTTCAACTGGTGTTTGGGCAATCGTCGCATCCGTTGGTTCTTAGAAAAAACAACCGGCTTGGCCCAAGGACGAAAACTACCTGCCCTCGCTCCCAAGACCTTCATGCGTTGGGCTGTTCGACAAAAACTGCATCGACCCACTAAAAGCAAACGCCGCAAGGTTCTCTACTTTGTCGACCACTATGTGAATTGGCATAATCCATTGGTCGGTCGAGCCTTGGTAGAAGTTCTCAAACATCATGGCATCGAAGTTTATGTGCCATTAGAACAATCGGTGTCCCATATCGCCAAAATAGCTGCGGGTGATGTGCAGACAGCTAGGAATCTCTTGAAACCGACAGTACGAATGTTGGCTGAGGCGATTCGACAAGGCTATGAAGTGGTAGCAACAGAACCGGCAGCCGCTTTGTGCCTTAAACATGAGTATCGGCATCTGTGGGATGATGAAGATACACAACTCATCGCAGAGCATAGCCACGAGGCTTGTAACTACCTTCTGAAATTGCACGACGCCAACGAACTTGAACTCGATTTCAAACCGTTGCAGTTATCGATCGTCTATCATCAACCATGTCATGTACGGGCATTGGACCCCGAAAATTCAGGGAAAAAACTGCTCGAGTTGATTCCGGGAGTCACCGTTCAGGATGCGGCTGCGGGGTGCAGTGGGATGGCTGGGACTTATGGTCTAAAGAAAGAAAACTATCGCACCAGCTTACGTATCGGTTGGAATTTGATTTCTACGATGCAGCAAACCACGGCCCAGATTGGTTCGACCGAGTGTTCGAGTTGTAAATTGCAGATGGAGCAAGCGGTTCCCACGCCTACCATTCATCCGATTGCCATTTTAGCTCACGCTTATGGTCGTGTTCCCGAAGTGGCGAAGTGGATTCAAAGCCGACAAGATGGTTTGTTGGTACAGTAAAAGTGACCTGCAGTTAGAAGCTTGGTAAGTCTTTGAACTCAACTAAAATGGTATGACATGCAGACGTATCGAGTTTTGCTTTTTGCGGGAATGCGGGAGGCGGTTGGCGCTGAATCGATTTCGTTCGACGCACATGATGTGGCAACCGCCGGCGATTTGCTCCGCCATATTCGGCTGCTGCATCCTGAACTCGAACCGTGGCTGAAGATATCCCGAATTGCCGTAAATCAGAGCTTTGTTCCACTGGAACGCGGCGTCGATCCAACTTGTGAAATTGCACTTATTCCGCCAGTTAGCGGCGGTTGAAAAAACGCATTGAAATGGTCGAACTTACAGAAACTTCTATCGATACGGATGCCGTTCTGCGTCGGGTTATACATCCAGACTGCGGGGCCGCGGTGCTCTTTGTCGGTACGACACGCAGGTGGACCAATAACTTGGAAACCATCCGCCTCGAATATCAAGCCTACCGAGAGATGGCTTTGACCGAATTGCACAAACTGGAGTCGGAAGCCAAAGCCAAGTGGTCCGTCAAAGAGGTCTATATCGTTCATCGCCTCGGTGAAGTTGCTGTCGGTGAAGCAAGTGTGGCGATCGCTGTCAGCAGTCCACATCGACGTGAAGCGTTTGAAGCAGGCGAATGGTTGATTGATGAGTTGAAACGAACGGTTCCAATTTGGAAGAAAGAGAATTGGCGTGAACAGGGACACGCTTGGGTCCATCCCGATACGGTTAATTCAAACGTACAAGATTCTAAGGCAGAGATAAATCGAAATACTGCTGAATCTTTAGCGACCGCTCATGATCGAGGAAACCATCATGAGCCAAACTGAAATACCTAGTGCGGCAGATACCGCTCAACTCACCAATCAAATCGCCTTTGCTCCGCTGTGTGATCGATTTGGCCGAGTGCATAGTGCCTTGCGAATAAGCGTAACGGATCGCTGCAATATCCGTTGCCAATATTGTATGCCCGACCATGATCTACAGTTTCTAGCTCAGCATCGCTTGCTTTCATTCGCTGCGATCGAACGTTTTGTGAAAGCCGTGGCGAAAGCGGGTGTCACCAAAATTCGGATCACCGGTGGCGAACCGCTTATGCGCCCGAATCTCGCAGAGTTGATCGAGCGTCTCGCCGATATTCGCGAAGTTGAAGATCTCGCACTAACAACCAATGGTATGTTGTTGGCCTCGCAAGTATCTGAGTTAGTCGCTGCAGGCTTGAAGCGAATCAATATCAGTCTCGATACGTTAAATGAAGTGACGTTCGAAAAGATCGCTCGACGTTCCGGGCTACAGCGTGTCTTGGAAGGAATCGAAGCGGCACGTGCGTTTCCGCAATTGAAACTCCGTTTGAACGCTTTGGTTTTGAAACATGTCAACGAAGATGACATTGTCCCCTTGGCTCATTTTGCACGTCAAGTTTCCATTCCTATCCGCTTCATCGAATTTATGCCACTGGATGCGGAACGAAAGTGGAATGGAACTCAAATGTTGAGCGGACAAGAAATTCGCAGTTTGATTGAAAAGGAATTCGGACCATTGATAAAACAAGAGTCCAAGGATCCATCGCAACCAGCTAGCGACTATCAGTTCGCCGATGGACGCGGCCTGGTTGGATTCATTGACAGCGTAACCACTCCGTTTTGTTCCAGTTGCAATCGAATTCGCTTAACGGCAGAAGGAAAGATTCAAAATTGTCTTTTCGGTCGTGAAGAATGGAACGCTGCTCCTTTGCTTCAGGATGATAAGGCAAGCGATGCAGCAATTGTCGACTTGGTTCGGACTGCGGTGCTAAGGAAACATGCCGCGCATGGTATCGCACAGCCTGGTTTTGAGCCGCCGCAACGTGCTATGTACCAAATCGGCGGTTGAGTAAGGGCTGGCGATTCATGCAAAGATTTTATCTCGATCAAGCCGCCACAAGCTGGCCCAAACGCCCTGATGTGCTGGCGGCTGTTACTGAATTTCTGCACGAGACGGGCGCAGCGGCGGGACGAGGTTCCTATGCTTCGGCGCGAATCTCCGCAAATTGGCTCGATCGGGCTCGCATCGCAATTGCTAAACTCATTCATGCACCATCGCCCGAATCAATCGCGTTGATGGGCAGCGGAACCCATGCACTCAATGAGGCTATTGGCGGATCTATACGGCCAGGAAGTCATGTGATCGCTTCGGCGATAGAACATAACAGCGTTCTTCGTCCACTAGAACGAATGCGAATGGAAGGCCTGATCGAACTCGATATTGTTCCCTGCGATCAGTTAGGCTGGGTCAATCCAGCAGATATCGGCCGAATGAAGAAGCCGAACACACATCTCCTCGCCATGAGTCACGCCTCCAATGTGACAGGCATGATCCAGGAACTTCAATCACTCGGCATGTGGTGTCGAGAAAATGGCATCACCTTCTTGGTCGATGCGGCGCAGACGATTGGTTATGTTCCGATCGATGTGCAAGCCTACGGAATAGATTATTTGGCGGCCCCTGGTCACAAAGGTCTAGGTGGCATCCTGGGGACAGGATTTCTATATGCAGCCCCAGCCAAGCAAGTGACACATCGCCCCTTGATGGTTGGCGGTACGGGGAGCCAAAGTGAATCACTTGTTCCTGAGCTGGCCTGGCCTCAAAAAGTCGAGCCAGGGAATCTCAATATGCCGGGCATTGTCTCCATGGCTGTAGCCACCGAAGCCTTGTTGCGCGAGCCTTTCAGCGAAAGGGAAGCCAAGATGCATGGAGATTGGTCGCGACTCCGGGATTTGTTATCGCGTGTTCCAGGTCTTCAACTTTTGGCACATGCGGATTCGCAAAAGTATGTGGGGGTATTGAGCTGTTGCCACTCTCAGTTCACACCGACCGATTTGGCCGCCATATTGGACGCCGAATTTCAGATTGAGGTTCGGGCTGGTTTGCATTGTGCTGCACACATTCACCACTATTTAGAGACTGCACCGATGGGGACGTTGCGATTTAGTTTTGGTCATGAACTCGATCCTCTGGTCGTTGGGGCGCTTGAAAAGGCGGTTGAGAGTCTTTCGCAGGTTGATTGCTAGCAATTAACGTCCTAAACTGCGGCACGCACTGAAATGCAAGCAATATCTGGAGGAAGAAGAATTGGCTAAGGAAAAGTGGTATCGAGATGGACTGGCATTTGAATGCACGCAATGCGGGGCATGTTGCAGTGGTGCCGAGGGGTACGTGTGGGTCGATCAAGCAGAAATCGACGCGATGGCCCAAGTGATGAAAATGGAAGTCGATGCGTTCGAGCGAAAATTCGTGCGGAGAGTGGGCATCAAGAAAAGCTTGGTCGAGTATCCCGATGGGGATTGTGTATTTCTCGAGCCCGAGACTCGCAGGTGTTCCGTATACCAAGCTCGGCCGATCCAATGTCGCACATGGCCGTTTTGGGATAGCAATTTGAAATCGCAGCGGGCTTGGGAGGCAACGTGTGAAGTTTGTCCAGGTAGCGGGAAGGGACAGCTTTATTCTTTTGAAGAAATTGAGATTCGACGCAAAGAGAAAAAGGTTTGAAAGGAGTGAGGTTTGCATCGATTTGCTCGCAATGAGCCCGAATAAACAGTCTTTACCCAGTCACCCTCTTTCGCGTACTATGACCGGATAGATTTTGGCGACAGTTAGTTTCCTGCCGATTTCCCAGCGGATGGCACAATGAACGGACTCCCACTTTTACTGCTTGCTTCAACAGTTGGAATGGATTTTGGTTGGCAGCCTGCTGTCGACAATCCAAACATGTTGGAATACATCATCCAATTGAGCCCTGAAGAAGTGCAGTTGTTGAATTCAGGGAAAGAAGAGCTATTCAGTGGCATTCCGCAAGAATTAAAGGGGCGGATTGACCGAGTGGTGATTCGCATGGGACGTGAGAAACTCCCGCAGGAACCCTCGCTTGAAAAATTGCGAACGATGGCCGCTGTAGGTGGGAATCCATCGATCTTAAACGCTGGTGGTTCTGCTGCAGGAACCTCTCTAGGTGCGCCGCCGACATTAGGGAATGCTCCTCCGTTGGGGGCTCAAGGTGGCTTGGCGACTATTGATCCTCCCAGAACACTACCGTCATTTGGGAGTGGAAGTCCTGCGCCTGCTCCACCGATAACTTATTCCGGCAACTACGATGCGCTGGCATCAGGAGCGTTCGAAGATTTGTTGCGACGGGGAACAATGCCCCCCAATACACTTGCCCCAAGCAATTCGACATCAATTGTTGATCGCATGTCGGACAATGGTGGAATTCCGGCTGTTCCCGTCAATCAAACGGGAGCAGGTGGGGCGGGTTCTACATTGCCGACCGACCCTCGTTCGAGTTTTGCTGGTGGCGGCTTTTCGGGAGGCAATGCCCCCACGACTCCACCCAGCAACAGCAATATTTTCCCTCGCGAAGGGGCTGGGACTGGGTTCGTTGGCGCAAGTGGAGCCAATACGCCAGCAGCAGCGAACAATCCTATTTTGCCAGCAGGAAATGGCCAAGGTACCACTTTGCCAGCAGGTGGATGGGGCAGCACTGCGGCGAATCCTCCACGTGGTACTAACACCGGCGCCCCTGTCGGTTTCAACAACAACTCCGTAGCAGGTAATTCATTGGGAAATAATCCCAGCCTGCTAGCTCAAGGAAATGGTGGAAATTTCGGAAATCCGCCGGTGACGATGGCATCCAATCAAGGTAACTTTGGTGGAGCGCCTGCCAACTATCCTCCTACTGGTAGCAACATGGGCACTGGTAATCTGGGTAATGGTAACACGGGTGGATTTGTTGCTTCGGGCAATGGTGGAAATTCAGGGCGATTGCCATCAGGAGGTGGTTCTAATTTCAGCACCAGTCCTACGCTTGTTGCCAGTTCCAATCCGTCGGGTTCGCTAGGAGCGAGTTCGTCGTTTGAGGATGAAGATGTATCACCTTCTGAAAAGACGGAAGCGGGCGATGAAACAGAGACCTCGATCTCTGCTTCGAATTGGGAAAAGGTTCTGCAGATTCTGTTTATCTTGTCTGTGGTTTTGAACTTTTATCTCGGCGTTCATTTGCACAAACTACTGTTGCGATATCGCACGTTGCTGTCGAGCGTTCGCGCATCGGCGACGGTTGCTTGATGGTAGACAATCCGTCCCACTACCTGAGTGCGGTGAGATTTTCATAAGCGAAACCGGCATGTTTTCCTCAGAAGCATGCCGGTTTTTTGTTGCTATGTTGTCGCTTGCTGCGCGACTTAGCTTTCTTCCAAGATTGCTTGTTATCGTTCTAAGGCGACAGGAAAGCTGCGGAAATGCGCAATAAATTCTTGGCGGCAATCGGAAAAAACCGTGCTGACTTGCGTGTGAAAGCGATAGTCGGTGCCCACTGTCGTTGAGCGAGAGAGATAGGCCGTTATTAGATCGCGGCTTTCCTGAGAGCGATGAATCAAGAAATGGACCCAGGCCCAAGCGTCTCGATACTCGGTGGCTCCCATTTCGTGCATAGCTTGTGTTGATTCGAGCCGTTGTAGGTCAGGCATTTGGCCTAAGCGCGCTCGCCAACGCGTCTCTTTAAGATGACTCGAGCCGGCGAATCGTTGCTCGCGAGGTGTTTCAAAATACTCTGCTAGGCCTTCATCGAGCCAAAGAGGTAAGGTGCCGCAAGCTTCGGTAAGCAGGGCATGCGTTCCTTCATGACGTAGGTCGGTCATGAGATCATCGTGAGCATAGGTAAAAATAATGCCCGGCCCCCGATGTTTTATAAAGAGAGCTCGACGAATTGGTATTTTGGGGAAGTAATGTTGGATGTATTCGCGAAACGTCTGTTCTTGATCAAAGAGTACGAGATGGTATTCACCTCGGTCACAATCGACCTGTAGGAGCTCTTCCACATCCGACTTTAGTTGGCCCCATTCTTGATGGACTTGATCTGCGATCGCGAGGGGGTGATTGGAATATAAGATGAAGCGATCAACTTGATTGCGATAAGGCCAAGGCGAGGTTTTGTTCGCCTCCCCGCTAGTCTTGTTCGTTTCTTCCGCTAGCAATCGAATGGCTGGAACAAGGACGCCACTTGCGCAGCCCCCCAAAACGAAGCTTTGCAATAGCCGACGGCGGGTCATGAGAGGGCGAAACGGAGTTTGTTCCGCAATCAACGAATCGGTTCGTCCTTCACGCATCACAAATCACTCTGGCCGCAAATGATCGATATCGGACTGAAGTAGGCATTTTCAAGTGGCACAGTACAGATTTGTGGGGGTTGTGCCAAGAACGAAAGCTCTCCAAATTGTTAGGGCCTTTCATCGAAAGCTAGCCCTTCATCATTTGCTCCGAAAATAGGGAGATGAACATTGAGTCCATTTGACCTTTTGCGTCACCATCAGACCTGTGCACCTGAGTATGAACTATCCAACGATGATATTGTCGCGATGGTGGAAAAGTGGAATGAGCAATTCGGGGTGGCCATTTCTGAAGTAGGACCGGATCGCTTCTACCTGCGATTTAGTACCTTACCAGAGAGTCTCGATAGCCTTGTGCAAGAACTTTGTGAGTTCTGCCCCAACATTATTGTGCAAGATTTCGCAAACTATCCGGACATCCTTGAGGCAGCGGAAGTCTTGCCTGCTGATTATGTGGAATACGTTCGTCGCATGTCTGAAGGTATAGACTTCGATGATCCTCAGTATCCATTTGAGCTTCTGAAAAAATCGCTCCGCAAGACACAACAAGTCGCGTTCATGTGGGACTGAGCGACTGACGGATGGTTTACCGATTGTCAGTATCTCGTCGTCAATGACGCGTTGGCAAATGAAGAAAACTAGGTCGACTGGATATGAACGATGATCAACGACTTTCTCGCCTCCAAGCCGAGCTATCAGATTGTGGTGCAATCATAGACGGGCCATATCAGGTTTGGGCGCTAGATGCTGATCTAAATGACAGCCACCTGCAGCGGCTCGCCGTTTGGGCAGATCTTGAATTTCTGACGGCCACAGGCTGCCCTATCACCAATGATAGTCTAGTGTCAATTGGCAAATTCAGACGGCTAACTTCCCTCGATATTGGGCGAACGAAGATTACCGCTAGTGGGATCACCCATAGTGATCTTCCCAAGACTCTCAGTGTCCTGGGTATCTATGAGATACCGTTGACGGACGAAGCAGTGGAACGTATCGCCGAATTGAGTAATCTAAGAATGCTTAATTGCAACAACTGTGGCCTAAGCCTTAAGCAGTTTCAACGCTTGGCAACTCTCCCAATGCTTAGGGGCTTTGAAGCACTCGCCTGTCCCGTTCCTGATGAGGTGGCGAACGATGTTTCGAAACGTATACCGACTGGGCTTTTGCGACTCGATTCCGGCGTTTGGAAAAATGGCGAATTGATCCGCCGGCGCGAAACTTAGAGAATTGATTTCTTGGGCTAAACGTGATGACACTGGCTGCTTCAAGCCAAGTAATGCCCAGAAATTGTAAAACATGACCAGAGATTGACGCATAGGTTCCTGCAAACACGTCTGGCGATTCCAATGATTAAATGGTCCATCATCAGCTTATGTGGTTTTGGAATTCTGCTTACCTGGTTGCTGACCGAAGCGATACTTGCCGTAAACGCCGCCCATGGTCATTCCGTTGTTCGTGAATTCGAAATCCTGGAACTGATCGACCGAGCAAAGCTTGAGGAGCTACGGAAGTTGCCGAGTCACAAGGACTATTCGATCGACAAACGCGTCAAAGATATCGGTGCCACGAAGTTCCATTTTGGAGTTTTTCGTATCGTGCTGACCTGCTTGTTTGTCGTTATCACGCTGCTGGCATTGGCCGTCCCGAAACCGGATCAAAAGGGACGAGCCTCGACAAAGTCCGATTGAGTTTAGGATTGGCTGTACCAATAAGAGCCCTAGATTTTTCGCGTTTTTCGTGGCTTTCGTGGTTAAGTCAGTATTCACAGGCTCAGGGGGTGTCGGATGGATGAAGTTGATACAGCATGCATTTCGCGGGATGATGGCTTGGTGTTACACAACGCCTTTAGCAACAGCGCGTAATCGGCACAATCGATACAGCAAGCAAAAAGGAGCAAGTTTTGCTGATCCGCAAGGCTCTTTCTCTCCGCGCGGTCACGGTTTGGGATTTAGGTTTGGACGGTTTTAAGCCACGACATATTTCCCCAAAAAGCTCTACCAGAAGTAATCGTTATGCTCTCAACTCCATCATCCCAGGGTGTGCTTGAAAACAGCTCTGTTCGTGTAGGTAA